>URWU01000043.1 GCA_900551585.1 uncultured Alphaproteobacteria bacterium
CACTCGACTAGTCGTCGGCAGCGTCAGATGTGTATAAGAGACAGGGATAATGATTTTTATGATATTTTCGGCCGCAAGATTAAACCCGCCTACAATACGCTGATTGAAAGTCCTGTTCCTTTTTATGATGATCGTACCAGTGAAATTTCCAAGTTGATCATTCATTGTTCCTGGGGGTCTCAGGCCGGAGATTTGATTGATGCTTTTGCCCGCAATGAAGTCAGCGCCCATTATATCATAGATGTTGACGGTGTGATTATTCAATGTGTTTCCGAAAAGAAACGCGGTTTTCATGCCGGGGAAAGCTATTGGGGAAAAGACGGAGGGCCGGCCGGAAACCGCAAAAATCTGAATGATGACAGCATTGGGATTGAGATGTGCAGCCAGACCATGGGGCAGACACCTTATACGGAAAAACAGTTTAGTTCGTTGAAATGGCTGGCAGCTTCAATTGCCTGGCGGCATCAGATAAAACCGTATAATATTACGGGGCATTCTGATGTTGCGGCCCGCAGAAAAGCGGATCCGGGAAAAATGCTCAACTGGGAAAAACTGGCTGAAATCGGTGTCGGCTATTGGTATAATCTTAAAGATGCGGCATGTATGAAAGGGGTTTCAACCAGACAGGCTTTGGGGATTATCGGTTATAATGTCCGAACCGAAGAAGATGCCGCCGCTTCAACCTATGCTTTTCTGCGCCACTTTTGTCCGGACAGGGTAGCGGTGCCTGCTAATGTCCGCGATGTGATAAAAAATGTTTATCCTCGTGATGAGCAAACCAGACAGGAATTGTTCCGGGATAAGAATATTCAGCAGATTGCCCAAGCTGTTGCCGCGCAGGTTATTCGTATCCGAATGCAGGAGAAAAACATCACTTTACAGGTTCGTCAGGAACATGCCAACCGAATTGCCCGTCAAAATATTTTTGATTTGCAAAATTGCCGTTCATAATTTTTGAAGAAGATTCAGGTCTTATTGTCAACATTTCAAATAGCGATAAAGCGTTGAGATGTTGATATGCAGGTTTTTGGCAATCTGAATTTTGGGTATTTGTTTTTCTATCATTTTTTTGATGATTGTTTCTTTGCCGCGAAGTTTGGTCGTTTTATTTTTGCTTCCCAGCGGCCGGCCGATAATTTTTCCTTCGGCACGCAGACGCTGCAAAGCCTCTTTGGTGCGGGAAGAAATGAGGTTGCGTTCTATTTCGGCGCTCAGGCCGAAAGCAAAGGCAAGCACTTTTGACTGAATGTCCATGCCCAGTTTGTAGTTATCCTTTATTGTCCAAACCTGGCAGCCGTTTTCCATACAATGGTGCAGAATGCTCATTATCTGCATGAGATTGCGTCCCAAACGTGATAATTCCGAGGTGATTAAAATATCCCCGGTTTTTAACTGTTTAAGGATTTTTCCAAGCTTTCTTTTATTTAAGTCTGATGTTGAAGAAATTGTTTCTGTTATCCAGCGATTGACAACCAGATTGTGTTGAGATGTGAATTTTTGAATTTCGAATTTCTGGTTCTCGATATTTTGCTTATCGGTGCTTACTCTGATATATCCGTAAATCATAACAACTAATCCTTTTTTTATTATTGGATTAGCAGTTTAGATGAAATCTAAGTCATTGAAAATAAACGAACATTTGATTGAATTATAATAATGTTCTTATATGTTGTCAAGCTAAATTAAATTTTGAAAAAAAGGTTATGAATTACAGCTACTTGTCAGGGCGGCATTTTATCAGCTTTTTCTAAATAACCATGCAAAAAACGGTTCGTTATTTTGCAATGGTGTGAAGTTACGGGCATTTCATTAAAGTGAATTTGTTGTAATTTTATGTAAAGGGAAAATAATGATTTCTTTTGTTAAACGTAATGTTTGCACAATCAGTTGTATCGTCCTGACGATTTTGATGGGGACTACCGGTCGTGCGTTTGCCATGGAGGATTTAATGCAAACAGCAGAGACCAAAGCTGCGTTGACATTTAAAGCTGTCAAACAGATTGTTTTTGTTGTCGGCGGTTTTGGTTTAGTTGCTTTGGCATTTATGGCCATCTTCGGCAAACTGGATTGGAAAAAGTTCTCGGCGCTGGCTGTCGGCCTGGCTATTTTGGCTGCTGCCGGTGCTATCGTTGACTATGCTACAGGAGACGGAGCAGGATCGCAGCTATCTGATACTTTCGGAACGAAGAAATATTAAAATAAAATTGCATTGAATTCGACTTTAATAAGTCTAGCAACTTGCCCTTCCGGTAACCAGCATTGCCGGAAGGGATTTGTTTTAAATGGAATGCATTTGTTCCAGAGCAAGAAGTTTTTGTTTGATGTCAAGGCCGCCGGCATAACCGACTAATTTACCGTCGGCACCGATGACGCGGTGGCAGGGAATAATTATGCCAATCGGGTTTTTGTTATTGGCCATGCCGATTGCCCGACAGGCTTTGGGGTTGCCGATTTTGACCGCCATTTCTTTGTAGCTGGCTGTTTGGCCATAAGGAATGGTTAAAAGCGCCTGCCATGCAGCCTGCTGAAAAGCGGTTCCCCGCGGAGCCAAAGGTAAGTCAAAAGTCCGGCGCCGGCCGGCAAAATATTCTTCTAACTGGCGGTGAGCCTCTTTGAGTAAAGCCGTCTCTTTAACCTCGGCATTTTGCGGCAGTTTGGGGCTGTTGCCAAAGCTGCAGTTCGTCAGTAGCCCATTTTCTTCGGCAAGAGTTAACGGGCCGAACGAGGTTTGATAAGTGAATTTGAACATGGCTTAATCCTTTTTCAACGGGGCGTCTTTAACGCCAATACGGCCGATAAACGGCAGCTTGAGCGCCGGCCGCAGAAAATCAATGCCGAAGGCCATACCGAGCAGATTAATCTCTATGCCTTCGGCCTTGCCGATAGTGAGGCCGAGAATACCCCAGAGAGAGAACTGATAACCGCTGCCGCTTTCCGACGGACCGAAAAAGTCACCGCGGTTTATCCAGTCTTTGCCGATGGCATTTGACGGCAGTTCGACGGTGAGCTCCGGTGTGTTGCGGATGATGTTGGCAACAAAAGAGTTGCTGTTCGGCCCCGGCCAGACATTATAATAAGTTTTGTAGGGATAATCTTTGACATACTGCATGATTTTCGGAATGGCTTTTTCGGCTGCTTTGCCGCGGATTTCTTCAATCAGTTCCGGTTTGGAGCCATACCAGTAGCGGTCGGGAATATCCTGGCGGACGGTGACGGCGTTGCCTGAAAAATAGAGGTTCCAGCCCATGACTTGATAGGTGACATAGTATTTGGCATTTTTTTCTTTGGTGGCAACCCAGCTGTGTACGGATAGAAAACCGCGCCAGTTGATGGTGCGGGCGACATATACCTGCACGATGGCTTCCGGAGCTTCTGACGGCAACGGAGCCAGTCCGGCACTTTCTCTGTTGGCGGTGCGCCAGTCGCGATGAGTTACAATCATGGCAATAACCAGTCCGGTTAAAAGGAGCGCTAAAAGGCTGCGGCGAAAAGTTTTGGTTTTCAGAAAACAAAAATTAATATTCATCAAGAATGTCCAGATTATATAAAGCTCAAAGTCTGACTGGTTTTGGCAATATTGGTGGTGATTTTACGGGCGTCTTCTTCAAGCTCCATATTCTCGAATATATATAAGGCGTCGTGAAAATATTCCAAGGCCTCTTCCAGTAATGCGCGGTCGGCTTTGTTTTTACCGAGGCGGTAATAAATTTCGCCGATACTTTCCTGAATTTTTGCCCAGGAAAGCGGGTCGCGTTTTTCGGTTATGACTTTTTGGCGGTTTTTGTAGCAGGCGATTGCCAGTTCGGAAATATCTTCGCTGTGGCTGAAGCTGCCTAAGAGTGCCAGCATATGGGCCAGATCGCCCTGAATATTGGCCCAGAACTCGGGGAAGAGGGCGTAGGTATAAATTTTTTCAGCCTCGCGCAGCTGGAAAACAGCATCACGCAGAGCCTGAATGTCTTCTTTGCGGCGCCAGTAGTTGAAGAATAAATGCGACAGTTTATAAGAGATATAGCCGTAATCGTAGGGATAGTTATATTTGCTCAAATATTTCTGCGCCTGGCGGAAATAGTTGATGGCATTGCGGAAGTGTGACTCGGGGCGGCGTTCGGAATATTCGCCGGCGCTGTCATAGAGCTGGGCAATGTGATTATAAATGCAGCCGAGATGAATGGGATTTTTGATTAAATCCTGATGTTTTAACGCAGTGTCAAAAAGGTTTTTGACAATTTTATAATCTTTGCCGTCGCCGCGGTCATAGGCATAGCTGAGGTAGATGATGCCGAGCAGATTCATGACATAGGGCATATATTCAATCGACAGGGTTTTAGCGGAATTGTCCTGCGACAATAAATGAATGATTTTTTTGAGCAGGAATTTCTTTTGGATTTTAGCCTGTTTGTCAGCCGGATTGATAGCGCTGACAATGGCTCCGTAAATCAGGTTGCCCAAAGCCGGCGGAAAACTGTCGGGATGTCCGGCGATGTCGGCCGGAATATAAAAACTGTCCATTAATGAAATAAAGGCATTATCTTCTTTTTCATATTGGCTGGTGTTTTGAAAATTGATGCGGATTTTTTCGCCTTCGCGGTATCCCCAAACCAGAACATCGGCTCCGGTTTTATCTATGATTTCCTGACCTTTGTCGATGAGGTCGAATAAGGTTCTGCTGTCAAGATTGAGGAAAGTTTTTGAAAAAGGCTCGTCAAAATAGGCAACATTCAAACCTTCTTTGCTTTCCATCTGTTTGGCGATGATTTCGCCGCTGCGGCTTTCAACGCTGTCGGAAAACTCAATGACCACCGCTTTGAAATTAATCTGATGATAGTTTACAAAAGTTTCGTCTTGATTCGAAGCTTTTGAGCGCGGCAGCAAAAAAGATTTTATCAGGTTCAGCAGTTGCATATCAGTCTTTGCCCAAATTTTTAATGTCGTCAATATTCCGGCGCAGGTCTTCGAAAACGTCTTTATTCAGCTCGCGCAGACTGCGGTCCGGGGTCTGCCAGTTTTTGAGTTTGGTCAGGAACCAAGCGCCTAAAATCAGGCTCAGCGCCGGCAGAGAATAAGCATTCGGCATATAAAGCTGGAAACAGGCAAGGATGATAAAAATGGTTTGCAGTTTGAACAAAAAGATACAAACCTGAGTTGGCGACAAACCGGAGATGTTGGCCTGATAATAAGTCGTGTTAACGGTCAGGCTGGCATAGCGGTCACGCAGCGAGATTTTTTTGAAAGCGGCCTGCAGCAGTTCCAAGACAAAAACGGTTATCAAAATCATGTTGCAGGGAGCAAGTCCCTCCGAACCGGTAAAAGTCAGCTGCCAGCCGAGAATAAAGCCTAAAACGCGACAAGAATCGGTTGTGAAACTCAAGCGCGACGGAAACCAGTTAAAAATCAGAAAAGCAGAAGTGACAGCGGTCAGGCACAGAGCCGTCAACGTGAAGAAGAAAGGCATGGCGTCCAACAAACCAAGGGCAATAAAAGCGCCGGAAATGCAGATTGCGGCAGAACCCAGAAAACCATCGAGACCGTTGAGAATATAAAAAAAGTTGCTGAAAATGAACCAGGCGGCCATTATCGCCAGACGGTCAAGCCAAAAAGGCAAATTTCCTTTGAACAGCAAGAATTCTGTCGGCAGCAGAAAAGTTGAAATGACAACCGCGGCCAGCAGAGCCCAAGATGTGTACTTTGCGGTTTTTTGAAACAATGAGCAGCCGTAAACAGCGCCGGCCAAAAGCATAGGGATGATGACAGCGGCGAAGCTGATGTCGTTTATGAAGTCATTTTCGGTCGGAGTCAGCAGGTAAATCAGGCAGAATAAAAGGGCACAGGTGACGTAAAAAGGCGCAAAAGCCAGATTTTTTTCAATAAAAGAATATTGCTCCGGCAGAGGTTTTTTGAGGTAAATCAAAAAGCCGCCAAAACTGGCCAGAAAGCTGATAATGATAGTGCCGAGCGTAAGGATAAGCCAAGAATCCATCTTTTGATACCTCTGAAAAACGATAATCCTATGCCCTTTATAATCGTTTTTAATGTTTTCTTCAAGCGGCAATCTCAGGTTATGCAGTAGTTAGTGAGCGGTGACTGCCGATGAGGAAAGGCTTATTTTTTGAGCAGCTGGTTATAGTTGTTTTTCATTAGCAGGTTCAGTTCGGGAATCTTGCATTTGTAAGTGCGGGCTTTGCTGCTCAGCAAGGAGTAGTAAGAATCGAGTTCGGCGGCTTCATGGCTGCGGAGTTTGCCGCTTTTTTTGAAGTAAAATCCGCGCGGGGCTGCCAGCAGTTTTTTTAATAAGTCGTCAACAGACAGCTGCACCTGCTCGAATAATGCCAGGCGGCAGATTTCCGAAGCGGCGGCAGCAATTTTTATTTTGTGTTCTTTGTCATTTAAGAGTTCGGCAATATGCTGCTTGGGTGAAGAGCAGAGATAGCCGAGAATGAAAGGCGCAAAATTTTCCCAGAAGTTCAACAGGTCGTTGTCGCCGTAAAAAGTTTTGATATCGGCCTGTTTGAAAATGCGGTCATAATTATCAAATTCGTTTTCGGTTTTGGCCGGTGTGATCACTATCTGCGGTTGAATGCCGAAAGCGGTGAGGGTCGAGCCGTCAAAATCCAGATAACCGTCAAAATAAGCTTTGGAAAAATTGTACCCGAGCAACGGGCGGATTATTTCCGGATTTTCCAAATAGTTAAAACACAACAGCGGCGTATTCGGAAAAGCTTTGCTCGGCAGCAGGGTGAGATTGGCCTTGAGCCTGAAGTTTTCGGCGGCAACGATAATCAGCTGCGGTTCTTTGATAACCATGGAAGTTGCGACCAACTGAACCGTGTTTTTTTGCAGGTTATATTCTTCTTTCAATGTGAACTCAATGGTCTTGATCGTTTTGGCCGGGGCAGACGGTGTCAGTAATATAATATTTTGACCGGCGCCTTGCAGTTTGGCTCCCAGAAACAGGGCCAGCGGGCTGTTGCCGAGGATATAGACCGGGTGAGCATTATTGTTGTCGAGCGGTGCGGAAATGTCAGCAGATTTGGAAGATTTTTTGAAGAACATTTAATTCTCCTTTTGCAAACGGGCCACAAAGAAAGCATCGCTGCCGCCCAAAGCAGCCAAGTGCTGCGGCAGGGTGCGGATAAAGCCTTCTTCGGAGATGATTTCCGCAAGGGATTTATCCTCTGCAATTTCAGCGGATTTTATCGGTTTCAGGCGGAACTCGGGATGTGTTTCCAAAAATTCTTTGATACGGTTTTCGCCTTCGGCTTTGGTGATTGAACAAGTGCAGTAGACCAAAATGCCGCCGGGTTTGAGTGCTTTGCCTGCCAGTTCGAGGAAATCTTTTTGCAAAGCGGCCAGTTTTTCGACATCGCGCAGGTTCTTGATGTGGACGAGTTCCGGATGACGGCGAATCGTACCAGTTGCCGAGCAGGGGGCATCGAGCAGAATGGCGTCATAGGGTTCTTGCGTGAAATTTTGCAGATAATCAAGCGCGTCGGCACAAACAACTTCGGCGGTAAAATTTAAACGCTGCAAGTTTTCCCGCAGGGTTTTGAGGCGCGGTTCCGAAATATCCAATGCCGTTACTTTTGCGCCGAGGCTCAAAAGCTGGGCGGTTTTGCCGCCGGGTGCGGCGCAGAGGTCGAGGACTCTTTTGCCTTTGATGTCTCCGAGTGTTTTGGCCGCCAAAGCGGCAGCAAAATCTTGTACCCACCATTCGCCCTGCTCATAGCCTTCCAGGTCGGTAATTTTGCCGCTGTTTTTAAGGCGGACGGTACCGCCCGGCAATAATGTTGCGACGAGTTTTTCCGCCCAGATTTCCGGATTGCTTTTAACGCTTAAATCCAAATCGGGTTCAATGGCTGCGGCGCTCTGGATTTTCTGAATCGTCTTTTTGCCGTAATCCTGATTGAGGATGCGGAAAAATTCCGGCGGGAAGAACTCACCGCTGTCTTCTTCTTTAAGGGCTTCTTTCTGCTTGCAGATATTGCGTAAAACGGCATTGATAAAACCGGCGACATATTTGTCAGTGGCTTTTTTGACAATCTCTACATAGGAGTTGATGACGGCATAATCCGGTGTATTAAGGTATAAGATTTCCGTTGCGGCGGCATAAAGGGCATATTCACCATAGGCAACATTAGCCGGCAGTTTTTTCTTAACAAACTTTTTCAGGGTTTTTTTGATGAAAACCAAGTGGCGCAGGGTGGTCAAAACCAACATATTGATAAAAGCCGAATCCTGAGATGATAAGTCGGTGCGGCTGAGTTTGACTTCGCTGAAAAAAACTTTTTTGGTCAGGATTTCCTGCAGCATTTCAACGGCAATATGGCGTGGCTCGTTCATAATTCTTTTCTTCTTATCCTCAAATTTAATTCTTGCGCGTATTGTAGTGGAAGTTTTTCATTAAGTCTATTGTGTTTTGCAGAAAATTACTTTATCTTCATTTACAGATTTAAACAGGTAAGGAAAATGACGATGAAAAAGCTTATTCCGGTGGTTTTGCTGAGTGTTGTTCTGCTAAGCGGCTGTTCATATCTGTCAAAGATGAACCCGTGGAGCGGCGAGGAAGAAGAAAAAGTTTATGTGGCGCCGAAGACGAACCCTTTTTTGTGGCAGGCGTCTTTGGATAAGCTGAGTTTTATGCCTTTGCAGACAAGCGATGTTAAAAGCGGCATGATTGTCAGCGAATGGTACACAGTCAGCGGCCAGCCGACCGAGAAGTTTAAGCTGCAGGTCAGAGTGGTTTCCAACGAATTGCGCGCCGACTGTCTGAAAGTGAACGGTTATACCAAACAGCTGGTGCAGGGCAAGTGGCAGGAAAACCCGATGAAAAAATCAATGCTTAATGCGATTGAACTCTCCATTTTGGAAAGAGCCCGGGTTTTATATCAACAGAGTTTAGATAATAATTAAGATGACTAGGAAATAGGAAAAATGAGTGACAGATTTAACGGTAAAGACAGTTATGAAGAATGGTCCAAAGAATGGAAATTAGAAGACCGCTATAATTTTAAGACCATTGAAAACAAATGGCAGAAAATCTGGGATAATGAAAAGGCTTATAAAGTCGAGATTGATAAGAACAAAGAAAAATTTTACGCTTTGGTCGAGTTTCCTTATCCGTCCGGTGCCGGTCTGCACGTCGGCCACCCGCGTTCTTATACCTGTCTCTTATACACATCTGACGCT
>URWU01000044.1 GCA_900551585.1 uncultured Alphaproteobacteria bacterium
GAAGCAAATCTTTTCTTTTAACCTCTTTTTTTATCGTCTCGGCAATTCTTGGTCCGGTCTGAAACAAAGTCGCCACGACTCTGACTTTCGGATTGTCATTAATGAACCGCGCCAATTCCCGATAATCCTGACTGCGGTCATAGCCGCCCAAGAAAATGCCCATCGGCAAATCAAAAGATTTAATTGCCGCCATGGCTGTTTCCGGCGCGGTCGAAATGCTGTCATTAATATACATCACACCGTCTTTTTCCCCGACTTTTTGCAAGCGGTGCGGCAAGGCCGTAAAATCTTTGAAACTCTCCACAGCTTTATCAATATCCAAGCCCAGATAATTTATCACCGACAACACGCCGGCCATATTATCCAGATTGTGATAGCCTTCCAGCTTGACATCTTCAATATGCAGCAAAGGCTTCCCGTTCCGGCATAAAACATTATCAATCTCGGCAAAGCCTTCTTTTTGATTATAATAGCGGTAAGGCAGCAGATAAGCCGAACAATATTTTTTCAACTTATCACATTTGTCATTGACAAAGCAGATATCTCCCGGCTGCTGATTGGCAACCAGATGAACCTTGTCGCGGTAATAATTATCGTGGCTGCGGTGCCAGTCGATATGTTCGGGAAAAAGGTTGGTAAAAAGCACAATCTGCGGCGAAACACTTAAATCACTGCATTGATAAGACGACAATTCGCAAACAACAAATTTGTGTTTTTCATCTATCAGTTCAATCAACGGGCGGCCGATGTTGCCACACAGGGCAACGTCTTCTCCCAGCGCATTCAAACCATGATACAGCAAAGACGAAGTTGTGCTTTTGCCCTTGGAACCGGTCACGCCGATAACAGTTGTTTCCGGATGATTGGCACGCATTTCAGAAATGAAAATATCGGACGAAGAGGTTATTTTTATGCCGGCAGCTTTAGCCTTAATCAGCTCGTCTTTATAAATGCTGACGCCGGGCGAGCGGATAATCACGTCAATTTTCGGCAAAAGCTCTGTGATTTCAGCACCGCTGAAAATATTAAAATCATCAACTTTGTCCGACAGCATAACATCATTATACAAATAAAGTTTATGATAAAGATGTTGCTGCTGCAAAAAGCGGACAACAGCAAGGCCTTCTTTACCCAATCCCCAAACGAGAATATTTTTATTTTCCAACTCTTTCAGCAACATTACAGATAGTCCTTAAAACGCTCGGGCAGACAATGATTATCAGATTTAGTAAAGACCATTTTTTCCCAAGCCCGTAATTTTTCCAAACCGTATTTTTTTTCTATCCGCGGATAAAGTTCACGAACCATAAATTCATTTTTCCAATCGTCATTTTGTGACAACAGGTAAAAGGCCACGGCGCATTCTTCCAGTTCGCCGACGCATTCAAAAGGTTTATGATTAGCCAAGCCGAGCAATTCTTCAAAACCGCCGAGCTGGTTTTCATCGCTGAGAATATTTTTGCCTACGGCATCAATCAGCGCCTGTTTTTTCATAAACGGTGCCAAAGCCAGAAAAACAAAACGGCACTTGTCACAATCTCCGCACCAGCGTTCCAAACGTTTTTCCTTATCCAGCTTAAAAGCCTTATTGCAACTGGTAAAAACTTGATGATACTTGGTCAGTTTGGCAAAGCGGCCGGCAATATCCAGTTCGGACAGCGGACGCAGCATCGAAAAATAAGTAAAGTTTTTGAGCAGATATTTTTGCGCAAAGGCATTAAAATCTTTTTCAAATTCCAAAGATTTGCTCCACTGGTGGTTGACTTCAAAATTGTCATCACGCAGCAAATTTCCGACATTGGCCGAGCGTTCATTGCCCATGGCAACTTTATCATAGCCGTAAAGAACCGCACTCAAAGCCAGACAAAAAGCATAAACACCGGTTATCGGCACATGGCCGTTATAAACGCCGGGCTGATTGTTCAAAGCGATTAACTCCGGAGCAATGGTTCTGGTAAATTCAATCTCGTCACAACCGGAAACGGCGATTGATTCACGAATCGGACGCGGACGCCCCTGCGCTATGCAAACCACTTTTTCGCCATGCGCTTTTAAGGTTTCGAGCACAACATTCGAATCTTTGCCGCCGCCAATCGGCACCGCGGTTATATCCGGCAAAGCCAAAGGTGAAGCTTCAATCCGGCTCGCACTATCATCATAAGGAAACTTAAGCGTCTGACTAAGGTTCAGACGGTTGCGCCAGCAAAACTCGCCCAATCCCTTAAGATAAAACTCATCAAAGAAAGCCGCCTGCTCTTTGTTCAACTTTCCGGTTTCAATGACCAGACTGCCGGGGACAAAAGCTTTGTAATAGCTGATACCGCAGGCAATATGCAGAAAGAACAATATATTATCAACCGCAGCCAGCTCTTCTGCCGTTAAGTCGGTTTTGGCATGATGAAATTTTATCTTTTCACAAAACCGATAAGCGTCATCAAAAGCATAGTCGAGGCTGACTTCCGAATTTTCCGCATCAAAACGGTAACCGACAAAACGAAATGTATTAATCTTTTTCACTAAGCTTAACCTTCTTATGTTTTCTTTCAACTTTCATACCGGCTTTGTCCTGCAAAATTTTATTCAAAGTTTTACGGGTGATTTCATCGCCGATATGCAGGCTGCGCTGCGGGAACGGAATATCAATGCCTTCTTCGCGGAAACGGCGGTCAATTTCATAGCGCAAATCGCTGGGGATTGACCAACCGCTCCAAATGTCATTTGTATAGCAGCGTAACTCAAAATCCAGACTGCTTTCGCCAAAATCTTTGAACACGACATAAGGTTCCGGCTTTTTCAAAACGCGTTTATGTTTCTCGGCACATTCGAGCAGAATATCGGCAACTTTACGGGTATCTGAGCCATAGGCCACACCGACATTAATCGCCATGCGCGCCGCATTGTTGCTGTGGGTCAGGTTGGTTACCGTGGTTGACAACAGGCTGGCATTGGGAATAATCAGGCTCGATTTTTTGAAGGTTTCAACTTCGGTTGCGCGGATATTAATTTGTTTCACACGGCCTTCTTCACCATTGATAATGACCCAGTCGCCGACTTTAATCGGGCGCTCAAACAACAGGATAATACCTGAAACAAAGTTGTTAACGATATTCTGCAAGCCTAAACCGATACCGACTGACAATGCACCGGCGATGAGAGCGAGGTTGCTTAAGTCGCCGCCCATAATCGCAATGGCCAACAGCGCCGATATGACAAAGCCGACCGAACCGAAACCCGCTTCCAAAGAGGCTTTAATGCCGTCATCAATATCCATTTTATTCAAGACATTGCTGGCCAGACGATGTTTCAAAGCCTTGATAATGGTGACACTGATAAAGAAAATGAAAATACCGAAGATAATTGACAGCAGAGAAATCCGGACACCGCCGATGGTAAAGCCGGTGAAAAGCTTGATGATACTCTGGTTCAACAAATCTGTCGAAACGCCCCACAAAGCCAAAACGGCATAAATGGCAAAAAGCGCAAACAGCGGATCAACCACCAGGCTGAGCCAGAAGTTCAGCTTGCTCAACAATCTGCGTTTAAGCCTAAAAGTTTTGGCCCAAAAACGCAGCAACAGCAAGCGATGCATGATTTCTTCAAAAGCTTTGCGGAGAATGAACAAAAAGCCGACCAGAATAAAGGTCATAATCAGACGGTTCAGGATAAATGCCGATAAGAAAGGATACCCAAACACGGCAACACCGCAGATAATGATACCGGCAAGCAAAGTGAAGAAAGTGATTTTGAAGGTCGAATCAACATTATCATCTTCGCCCTGCTCTTCCTCGTTTTCATCATCATCGTCATTATAATTTATGCCGTCCCACAAAGTACGTTTGACAATCACGACAATAAAGAAGGCTTTAACCAAGCAGCCCAAAGTGGCTATGAAAGCCGACAAATCAATCGGATAATTGGACTTATCGGCAACATGCTCCAGAAAACCGAACAGTCCGATGGCATTAATCGCGCCATAAAAAGCCGAAGTCAGGCGCAGGGCTTTTTCATTGCTGACATTCACCAGACGCCAGCGCTCGTTATAAGGCGCAAAGACGACGCGGGCAATGGCGCGGCCCAACAAGACATATAAAGAGAAAAACAAAAACGTGCCGACAACCATTGCAAAATAACCGGTCATCAGCGGCGAAGACGCCATCCAAATCAGCAAACCGGCGATAATTGATGACGGAATAACACCATAAGCAATGGCGACAAAAATGGCCGCCGAAACTTTCTTGCCATAACGCGGGTGCTCGATTTCTTTGTCATAGCCAAACTTGCGCATGATGAACAAACGCAGATAAACGCCAATCCACAAAGACAAGAAAAAGATAAACAGCACCGGCATAAAATTATTGTAAACTTGGCTGCGCTCATCAGGACTTAAGTTATCATACCAGGTCACCGGAGAATGGACAATCTCATAGCCGAAACTGATAAACAGCTTGCCGGCAACAAACAGGTTATTCGGATAAATCAGCGGATTTTGTTTGTCAAACAGGTTGCCGAATAATTCGCGGCTGCGCAAATTCAAAATCTTGGTATCAAGTTCGTCTAAACGCGCCAATATCACGTCGGCCTCGGCAACCTTGCCCTTTTGTGAAGCCAATTCATTAGAAAATTCTTTTCTTCTCTGGGCAATGACGCCGACTTCTTTGGTTCCTTCTTTCGGTCCCTCGCCCAAAGCGTCCAATTTTTTCTGGGTATATTGCAACTCTTTGTCAAGTTCGCGCTTTGCTTCAATCAGCTGTTTGCGGATTTCACCGATTTTTTGCACGCTTTCGCTCATATATTCGGTTGTTGCGCTGCCCCCCTTCAGATGGTTGTCCATCTTGTTGAGTTCGCGGTTCAAATCATTATAATTGACCTCAGCCGCAGCTGACGCACCTTCTTCCGAGGCATAAACCTCGGCAACAGAAAACAGGCAAAAAACCGAAAAGAGCAAAAGCGGCAAAATCTTCTTCATTGAGTTTAGGCTCCGTAAATTGTTTAGTTATGCTCTAAGAATAATTTCATAACGGCAAAAGCATTTTTAGCCACACCGACACGCAGGTTGTCGGCAACGCACCAGAAGCTGACGCCGTTTTCAACAGAAACATCCTGACGCAGACGGCTGACATAAATATCATTTTCGCCCTGAACATCAGTCATGGTGACATAACCGCCGTTGACATGTTTGTCAAAAACAATCACACCCGGGGTTTTGGTCATCAACTGGCGGACGTCTTCAACATCTACTTCATCTTCGCATTCAACGTTGATATATTCGCCGCAGCCGATGAAAGCCGGAATGACCGAGCAATTGGCATGAACTTTGATATCGCGGCTCAAAACCTTTTTGGTCTCGGCATTCAAAGCCCATTCGCAGTCTGTTTCATCACCCAAAAATTCGCCGACCTGAGGGATAACGTTAAAAGCAATCTGTTTATTAAACACTTTTTGGTTATCAGCCAAAGTGTCATTCATATAAATTTTGCGAATCTGATCAAAGAGTTCGTCCATTGCTTCTTTGCCGTAAATTGAAGTCGACATATAAGTTGAAACGACAATGCGCTTAATCAGATATTTATCATTCACGGCGCTCAGCGGCAACAGCATCTGCGTTACCGGGGCTGACGGAATGGAAACCAGACCGCGCTTTGCTTCTTGCATTTTATCATTATTAACGCCGGCAACAATCATCGGCACATCGGCCTCGGCAAAAAAAGCTGTTGATGTATCAATAACCTTGACGCCTTTCGCCAAAGCCTTAGGCACATAGCGTTTTGCCAGTTCGGCGGTAATTGCAAAAATTGCAACATCAATACCGGCAAAGTCAAAATCATCCAGATTTAAAACGTCCAGTTCATCATCTTCACCGTAAGAAACCTGATTACCGAGAACTGATTTGTGATCCAAAGCAACAACGTCTTTGGCTTTAATTCCGTCTTCTTCCAAAAAGCTCAAAATTTCGCGGCCGATACTTTCCTGAACGCCGACAACTGCAATTTTATTCATCTTTCTTATCCTTATTAAAAAAACTGGTTAAAATATACTACAAACATCTATAAAAGTAATAGCTTTTTTTGCAAAGTGATAACATATTTCGCAGGCAACGGCCTGCAGCGAAAAGTTAGCTGACGCACAGCCTCCGATATCGGCCGGGAACGCCCGGCAGCGAAAAGCCAGCGGACGCACAGCTCGCGTTGCTCGCCCAGAATCTTGTTATCAAGATATCATGTTCCAATCGGCGCAGGATGACATTTTTTTAATTGCAAATTAAGTTTTCTTGGTTACAATCAACCTCGCAGTTCATTCGTGAACTGTGGTGTCTACAAAACATCTCCGAAGAAGATAGTCCACTTTGGGTGGAGTATTGGGAAATAAGTGTGCCTGCACAACGAATAACCATGACTGTCTTCGGCAGTTTTGTAGCTCCACCGCCTTGGGTTTTCCCCGGGCGGTTTTGTTTTAACACTTTGTCACCCGTCATCGGGGACAAAATCAAAACAGGAGCTAAAAATATGGAAAAGAATATAAGCTTAGAAAATCCGGAAATTGATACGGAAGAAGAAAATTTTTACTATGACCGCCTGACCGGCAAACCTTTCTGGGATTTGCGCAAAATGCTCGGCCGCCAGTTGTTCAAAATCCGTCAGGATTATTCCCGGCCGCTCAGTCGTGTTTCGAAAGAAACATATATTCCGATAAGAAAAATCGACAATATTGAATTGGGACGAGATGACTTTCAATGGCCGGAAATAGCGACACTTCTGGCTTATTATAAGAAAAGAGTGAAGTTGCAATTAGTCAATACTTTAAGCGATGAAGAGAGAAGAATGAATGCACAGCAGGCAATTGTCGAAAAGAAATTAGAACAAGCCGAAGTGATTATAGAAAAAGCCAAACAACAAAATCAGCTGGAGAAAGAAATAGCTCTGGCCGCAGAGATGATGGCTAATCCGCCGACAGCAGAAGTTTAACTGTAACAGGCAAAAGAAAAGCCCCTCAATTGAGGGGCTTTTCAATAAAAAATCACGCAGCATCAAACACCGCGGGACAAGCTTTTCGCCCGTCTGGTTTATCTGTCCAAATCACGCATTTTGCGGCGCTTTTTCCGGTCATCGCGCTGCTGCTGGCGGCGGGCTTTTTCTTTGGCTTTCATTTCTTCTTTAATCTGCCGGCGCTCGGCTTTGGTAAAGTTGCGACGTTCTTCGCGGCGCGCTTTATAAAGGGTTTTGAGCTCTTCTTTAACCTGACGGCGCTCTTCCTTGGTCATGTCGCGGCGTTCTTCGCGGCGCGCCTTGAGCTTGTCCTGCACCTGCTTATTATAATCTTTGCTGGATTTCAGCGGTGCCTGCGCCTCTTCTTCTTTTTGTTTGCGGCGCTCTTCCCTGACCTTGTCCAACAACTGCTGCGGCGTCAATTTTGAATTATCTTCAATTTCTTTGATATCTTTTTGTTCAATTTCTTTTTCGATTTCTTTATCGCTTTTCGGCGTACCGTCCTCCTCAAGATTATCAGAGCTTGCCGCTTCCGGAGCAGCCGCGTCTTCAACTTTGGCCAAACCGTTTTCGGTACCGGCAGCCGCCTGTTTGGCTTTCAGCTCTGCCATTTTTTTGGCATAATTATCAATCTTGACCACCTTATCGACCGTCGGCTTAATCCGGCGGTTGACAACCTCATCCGAACGCGCTTCCGTCACCGTCACATTCTGTGCCGCGGCCGGATTGCTCCAGCTCAACGCAGCGGCGGTTAAAACCGAAATCGTATAAATTTTGCGCATTTTTATTCTCCTCTTGCCTTTAAGCTAAAATAAAAATATAACCTTACTATAAACCATGATTTGAGGAATTGTAAAATGAAAATTGTGACTTCGGGAATAATCTGCTTCAACGGAAAATTTTTGATTGCCCAGCGTATCCGCACCAAGAAACCGGCTCTGCTGTGGGAATTTCCCGGCGGCAAAGTTGAACCCGGCGAAACGCTGCCCGCCTGCCTGAAACGCGAGATTAAAGAAGAACTCGATCTTGATATCGAAGTCGGCGATTATCTGATGTCATCGCCCTACAATTATGAATTCGGCTCATTTCAGCTTGAGGTCTTTTTTGCCAAAGCAGCCACCGACAAAATCGGCAAGCTCGATTCCCATGAAGATTATCATTGGATTGAAACTTCCGAACTTGATAATTATGAATTCTCTGCCGCGGATATTCCGGTGGTTGAAAAGCTTAAAGAGATAAATTTTAAGCCTTAAGAAAGCGCGCAACATTGGCCTGCGCCAGTAAAGACGCGTCATACAGCAGCGACAATTCTTCATCACGGCTCAAGTCCATTTCTTTGCCGTAAGTCAGATAATTCTCCAGCTTAATTTGCGCATTTTGCGACACTTCTTTTGCAAACTCCGGCGCCGGACCGTTAATCGGCAGCATGGCAATATGCAGCGCATTCATCACACTGTCTGAGACTACCAGCTCCATGCCCTTTTGTGCCGGAACTTTTGCACCGAGTTCTTCGGCAAATTTCTTGGCGCGGCGCAGAATATGCGGCTCATCGGCCTCTTCGGGAATAATAAAATAATGACGTTCCTTAAACCATTTGCCGGCAGCCACACGCGAAGAAATCATCGAAATCGGCACCGACAACATCAAGCCGATGGTAATCGGCAGCATCCACCAAAACAAAGAATGCGCATAAAACCAAATAACGATGGTCGTCACAATACCGAGCAGCGTATGCCAGATATGGCGCGTAACAGCCTCTTTGAAAGAGGTTCCCTTATCACCGCGGTTTTGGGTTGCCCAGCCGACATCATTTCCGGCAAAAATATCAAATACGAACTTGCTTTGAAACATCATCATAATCGGCGCGCTTAAAGCACTGATAACAATCTCGACCAACACACTTTTAACCGCTCCGCCGCGGCCGCCGATTTTTTTGGCATCCCTGTTTTCCAGCAGATAAATAATCAACCCCAAAAACTTTGGAAAAATCAGCATAAACATTGATAAAACAAACAAAGCAATCGTTCCGATTTTATCAAAAATCGGCCAAACAGGAAACAACGTGCGAACATCCTGAAAATAAACCGGCGGGAAGAACTCGCGCCCCAAGGCAATCATCAGACCTGTCTCTTATACACATCTCCGAGCCCACGAGACGGAGCTACATCTCG
>URWU01000045.1 GCA_900551585.1 uncultured Alphaproteobacteria bacterium
CACTCGACTAGTCGTCGGCAGCGTCAGATGTGTATAAGAGACAGATCCTAGGCGGTGCGGCAGTTGATTAACACATTGGCGGCGGCACGGGCTTCATCAGTGATGATTTCGCCGGCCAGCATGCGGGCAATTTCTTCGCAGCGCTCATTTTCGGAAAGCTCGCGAACAGTTGTTGTCGTCACATTATCAACCGTTGATTTTTCGACTTTGAAATGATTGTTGCCGCGGGAAGCTACCTGCGGCGAGTGTGTCACAACCATGACCTGTACGCCCTGAGCCAGGCGCGCCAAACGTTCACCGACAGCCTGAGCCGTCGCGCCGCCGACACCGGCGTCAACTTCGTCAAAAATCATGCTGGCAACACTTGAAGACTGTGCCAAATTGACTTTTAAGGCCAGCATAAACCGCGCCAGTTCACCACCGGAAGCGATTTTATTAATCGGGCCTTGCGGCGAATTGGGGTTGGTGGCAACCGTAAAAGCAACCGAATCAAAGCCGGTCTCGTTCCAAGAGCTGTCTTCAACCTTGTTAATCTGCGTGACAAATTTGGCCTTTTCCATTTTCAGAGGCGGCAGTTCATGCATTACATTTTTATCCAGCTTTTCAGCAGCGGCGACACGGGCAGCGCTTATTTCATTGGCGGCTTTCACATAAGATAACCTTGCTTCCTGCTCGGCTTTGCGCAGGTTTTCAATCCCCTCTTCACCAAGCTCTATGGTATTTAACTGATTTTTGAAATTTTGCAAAACCTGCGGCAGTTCTTCTACCAAAACCTGATGTTTGCGCGCCAAGCCCTTGAGCATGAACAACCGGCTTTCAATATTTTCCAGCTCATTGGTGTTCATTGAAATATTCTCTGAAGCGGTTTCTATCTGGCTGACGGCTTCGGAAGTTTCAATCAACGCCCGGTCCAGCGCGGCGATGATTTCGTCATACTTGCCCTCGACATGAGCAGCTGCTTTGTCCAGCGCTGCCTGAGCATGGCGCAGAGCCGACTGGACATCATTGCCCTCGGTCAAAACATTATAGGCATAAGACAGGTTTTCAATAATCTTTTCGGCATTCATCAGCTCAGAACGGCGCTGTGAAAGCTCGGCTTCTTCTCCCTCATAAGTGGCGGCAGCTTCAAGCTCTTTGACCCAATGACGCAAATTTTCTTCGTCCTGTTTGGCTTTGGCAATATCCGCCTCAGCCTGAATGCGCCGTTGTCTGGTGGTTTTATAAGCCAGATAAGTGTTTTTGACACGGTTTAACAAATCAGGATAATTGCCGTAAGCGTCCAAAACGCTCAAATGGTTGGCCGGATTGAGCAGCCCCTGATTATCAAACTGACCGTGGACTTCAACCAGATATTTGCCGATGTCTTTTAACAGTTTGAGGCTGACAGCCTGATCATTGATAAATATTTTGCTTTTGCCGTCGCGGGAGAGCGTGCGTTTGATAATCAGCTCGCCTTCAACATCCAGTTCGTTTTCCTGCCACAGAGCCCAAAGCGGATTTTGTTCTGCGGGCAAATCGAAAACGGCGGTAACGCTGAGTTTATCTTCGCCAAAACGAATCAGCGAGGTTTCGGCACGGTTGCCGAGCACCAGTCCCAGCGAATCGAGCAGAATTGATTTACCGGCACCGGTTTCACCGGTTAAGACACTCAGGCCGCGATTGAAATCCAAATCGAGCTTATCAATTAAAACAACATTACGTATGGATAACGATTGCAGCATAGCCTGTTAAGTCCTAGCGTTTGATAAGAGCCTGCGCTTTTTTGCACCATTTGCTTTTCGGATAGTTAAATTCCAGTACTTTATAAGCTTTCAAAGCCTCGCCGTCCAAACCGAGAATGGTATAAATTTCAACTTGGCGGTACAAAGCTTCCTCAATCTGCGAGGTGGTCTGATACTGGCTGACAACGGTTGAAAAACGGTTCAAAGCCGACAGATAGTTTTGCTGGCGCAGGTACCAGCGGCCGACTTCCATTTCCTGTCCGGCCAGGTGGTCATAAGTTAAATCAATTTTCAGGCGCGCGTCTTTGGCATATTCGCTGTCCGGAAAACGCAAGACAACCTGCTGCAGCGCATTCAAAGCCTGCTCGGTATTGCTCTGGTCTTTGGTAACATCGACAATCTGGTCATAATAGCACATGGCTTTTAAGTAATAAGCATAAGCAATATCTTTGTTGCCGGGGTGGAATTTGATGAAGCGGTCCAAAGCGATAATCGCGTCATCATATTTCTGGTCTTTATAATAAGCATAAGCAGCCATCAGGCGCGCTTTGGTCGCCAGTGCCGAATAAGGATGCTCAAGCTCCAGTTTTTCAAAAGTTTCCGCAGATTTGGTATAAGAAGTTTTATCCAGATATTCTTTTGCCTGAGAATATAATCCCTCGGCAGTCTTGGGTTCTTCTTTGGGTTTGGAAGCACAAGCCGACAACAAACTCAGACTTAAAACAGCACCTAAAATAAGCAGACTCTTTTTCATGTTTTATTCCTTAAATAATTTTATAGTTGGCATCATCGGCAAACAGTTTTTTCAACAGTTCATTGGTATGGAAGTGCCCGGTTCTGGAAGCTTCCAAATAGCCGACAACCTGATAGCCGGAGGTATATAAATCGCCGATTGCGTCTAAAACTTTGTGGTTCACACATTCATTTGCAACCCTGAAACCGCCTTCATTCAAAATGGTCTCGCCGTCCAGAACAACGGCATTTTCCAAACTGCCGCCTTTAATCAAGCCAATCGACTGCAAATAGTCGACCTGATATTTTTCGCAGAAAGTGCGGCAAGGAGCAACCTCTTTGGCAAAAACATCCTCATTTATTTCCGAATCAAATTCCTGATGGCCGACAATCTTCGACGGGAAGTCGATTTCAAACTTAATATGTAAGCCTTTTTCGGCCGGTTTTAAGGTCACGGTGTTGCCTTTGTCGTCGGTAAAAGCAACCTCTTTTTGAACCTGCAGATATTTACGCGGCGCAGACTGGGCAACCAGCTCGACATCTTTCAAAATATCATAAAAAACTTTGGCGCTGCCGTCCATAATCGGCAGTTCCTGATTGTCAACTTCTATCAATGCGTTATCTATGCCTTTTATTGCCAGCGCAGCCATTAAATGTTCAATGGTGGAAACCAGATTACCGGCTTTATCCCCGAGGCACGAGCAGTTGCGGGTATCAACGATTCCGCAATACAAAGCCTTAATTTCCGGCTGTAACGGCAAATCAATGCGCTTGAAGACAATGCCGAAATTTTCCGGTGCCGGATTAAGGGTTAAATTCACTTCACAACCGGAGTGCAGGCCAATTCCTTTGACGGCCGCCGGTTTTGCTAAAGTTTGCTGCATTTGCATTGTTTGGTTCCTCTTGGTTAAAAATATATGCAGACAGTCTATAAGCCGGGTTCTGTATTTCATTTGCTTGCGCAAGGCAAGATTTGAAACGATAGCTATTCATCTGGGCGCAAAGTTGCCTTTACGCTCGTCGCGACCTACCTCTGGAGCGGGTTGGAAACTCCCCTTCGTAACTTTAAGAAACTTAAAGCTCTCCTAACTTGGTCTTGCATCGGATAGGGTTTACCTAGCCGAGACTGTTGCCAGCCTCGCGGTGGTCTCTTAAACCGCCTTTTCAACCTTACCGGAAATCTATTCCGGCGGTAATTTTCTGTGGCACTTTCCCGTGGGTCACCCCAGCCAGACGTTATCTGGTATCCTGTTTCCTTGAAGCCCGGACTTTCCTCACCGTTTTCACGGCGCAGCTATCCGACTGCCTGCATTTTTTTATACAGTAAACAGATTAAAAATAAAAGCAAGTTTTTTTAGCAGGCAACGGCCCGCAGCGAAAAGTTTTACCGCCGCCCTGCCGCAGCCGGAAACAGCTGATGGCGGCAATTCATCTGTCCTAACGTTTCTGATACCGATACAAAATTCTGTTACCCTGCAGCTGTCGTCATTTTGAGGCATTGCCGATAAATACGGTCAAATAATAAGGCAATTTATAATCGGGTTATTCAGCGACGACAGGAGAAGATTATCTTATAAAAAAAATTAAAAAATTATCCCCATAAATTTACATAAACAAAAGCGACTGCTGCCAAGGGATTAGAGAATCCGCGCGCTGAAAAGTACAGAACAAAAGGAGAACAGTTAACAAATTGCTAAAAATTCCCATTGATTCCCATAATTTCCCATGTTATACCATATTTATAACAAAACGTTAACGAGGGGCAAAAAAGTTGAGAAAAATATTTCTCTTCATGGACACAATCATTAATAAGGTAGACAGCAAAGGCCGTGTCTCCCTTCCCTCAGACTACCGCGCAATTGTTAAAGAATTGTCAACAGAGATTGTCTGCTACCGCAGCTTGTCTTCCCCCTGCATTGAAGGCTGTCTGGAAGAAACCCTTGATAAGCTGGCTCAGGATATTGAAACTTCGACCGACTTTTTCTCCGAAGCCCAAGACAATCTGACCAACCTCATCTTCGGCGATGCCAAACGTTTTCCCTTTGATTCGACCGGACGCATTGTCCTGACAGAAAAGCTGCTTGACCATGCTAAAATCAAAGACAGCGCCGTTTTTGTCGGTAAAGGCCGCAAATTCCAAATCTGGAACCCGCAAGACTGGGCCAAAGAAGAAGCCCGCATTCGTGCCGAAGCCCTGAAAAACCGTCCGTCACTCAAACCGCAGGAGAATGACAAATGATTCCTGCCGGTTATGAAAAACATTTTCCCGTTATGCTGAATGAAGTTTTAACCGCCATGCAACCACAAGACGGCGAAACTTATGTCGACGCCACTTTTGGCAACGGCGGCTACACGGAAGCTCTTCTCAAGGCTGCAAATTGCAAAGTTATAGCTCTTGACCGCGACCCTAATGTCAAAACCCGTGCTGCGGAACTCAAAGCCAAATACGGCGACCGTTTTGATTTTCGTGCCGGCCAATTCGGCGACTTTACCAAACTGGTGACAGAACCCGTCAACGGCGCTGTTTTTGACATCGGCGTTTCATCCATGCAGCTTGACAATGCCGACCGCGGTTTTTCTTTCGGCAAAGATGCCCCTTTAGATATGCGTATGTCCTGCTCAGGCTTGAGCGCTGCCGATTTGGTCAATAATATGCCTGAAAAAGAACTGGCCGACCTCATTTATAAATACGGCGAAGAGCGCAAATCGCGCCAGATTGCCGCCAAAATCATCGAAGCCCGCAAGACTGCTCCGATTGCGACCACCAAGCAGTTAGCCGAGCTTATTTATACAGTTATTCATAAAACGCCGAATGCCATTGACCCTGCAACAAGAACTTTTCAGGCTTTGCGCATTGCCGTTAATAATGAATTGGAAGAACTTGAACAAGGTTTGGAAGGCGCCGCCAACCGGCTGGCACCGCGCGGACGCCTCGTCATTGTGACTTTCCACTCGCTGGAAGACCGCATTGTCAAAACCTTTTTCAAAGAAAACGCCGGACCGAATGTGCATGTTTCAAAATATGCCAAAGAAGTTCCGGAATTGGGTGATGACGTGATTTTTGCCGAGACCTCAAAAGCAATTGCCGCCTCTGAGGAAGAAACCGCCGTGAATAAACGGTCGCGGTCGGCCAAATTGCGTTGGGGGATTAAAAGATAAGCGCTGCCTAGAAAGGATTGCGATATGACAAGTACAAAAACTGCTTCTTACATCTTGCTGATTACCATTCCCTGCCTGCTGGGGTTTGGCATTCTGGTTATGAAAAATCAGGTTCAAGGTTTGGAAAAACAGTTAGTCGGCATTAATAAAACCATTCAGGACGATATTAAAACCATTCATGTTCTCAAAGCAGAATGGAGCCACTTGAACAATCCGACCCGTCTGCGCCAACTCGCCGCCAAACATATTTCATTAAATCCGGTTCAGGCTGAACAAATTATTAACTATTCTGCGTTACCATTCGAATATGAAGCTGATGATTCAAGAAGGAATCTCGCTCAGAAAAACATATCTAATTATGCAGAGCAGAATAAGGGTTTGAAAAAGCTTGCAAAAGCTCAGCGCTAATAGATAACAATAATAAAAACGAGTTATATCAGGGCAGAATTGCGGCATGTTCGGAAAGTACTTTTCCAAAAAAGAGAATAGCTTTTACCTCCCCGGCGAAGAAATCAAAATAGGTAAGAGCAGTTCTTTCATTAACTATACCTGTGAGAAAGATCCTCTTTCCATGTGCAAAAACCGTGTGGCTTTTGCCGTTTTGTGCTTTCTGCTGGTTTATGCCGTTATCGGCGTGCGCCTTTTTGAAGTTTGTGTTGCCCCCAATCTGCATAGCAGTGAGCAGGAAGAATCCTATCATCTGCAGGCCTTTGCCCAAAATCCGATTAAACGTGCCGACATTCTTGACCGTAACGGGACCATTATCGCCACATCCCTGCCGACGGTTAATCTTTATGCCACGCCAAAAAAAGTCTTAAACCCCGCCAAAGCCGCCAAAGAACTGGTCAAGGTTCTGCCCGATTTAAAATATGACGTGGTTTTGCGCAAGCTCTCATCACGCAGCAGCTTTGTTTATCTCAAACGCAATCTCACCCCGTCGCAGCAATATCAAATCAACTATCTCGGCATTCCCGGGCTGGAATTTGAAAACGGCGAAAAGCGCGTTTATCCGCATAAAAACCTCTTTGCCCATTTGGTCGGATCAACGAATATTGACAATCAGGGTATTTCGGGAATCGAAAAAGCCGAAGACGAGCGCCTCACCCAATCGGATATTCCGCTGGCTCTGACGATTGATGCCGGGGTTCAGGACACAATCCGCGAACAGCTGGCCGAAGCGGTTAAAAAGTTTGACGCCATCGGTGCTGCCGCTGTTTTGATGGATGTTAAAACCAGTGAAGTTCTGGCTTTGGTTTCCCTGCCTGATTATGATCCGAATCTGCCGGTCAATCCCGCGGCGCGTTCAATGTTTAACATGGTGACCAAAGGCGTTTATGAGCCCGGTTCGGTCTTAAAAGTTTTTAATGCCGCCATGTCGCTGGAAAGCGGCAAAGTCAAAGTTGCCGACAAATTTGACGCTACCCAGCCCCTTAAGCTCAAATATAACGTCATTAAAGATTATCGCGGCGAAAACCGCTGGCTCTCAGTTCCCGAGATTATGGTTCATTCTTCCAACATCGGTTCGGCACGTATGGCGCTCAAAGTCGGCGGTAAAGAACAAAAACAATTTATGGAAAAAATTGGTTTCTTTGATGAAGTCAATTTTGAAATTGCCGAAAAAAGCAGACCGATTACCCCCAAACGCTGGGGCGAAGGCACAATTGCCACCGTGGCTTACGGTTATGGCCTGGCGGTTACCCCCATGCACCTGATTACGGCTTTTTCATCTGTTGTCAACGGCGGCATTTATCATGAGCCGACAATTTTGAAAAACAGCCCCAAAAAAGACAACGGTTATCGGGTTATTTCTTACAATACATCAAAACAAATGCGCGACCTGCTGCGTCTGGTTGTTACCAACGGTTCCGGCAAACGCGCCAATGTCCTCGGTTATGAAGTGGCCGGTAAAACCGGTACCGCTAACAAGCTTGCCGCCAACGGCAAATATGCCAACAAAAAAGTCCGCACCGCCTTTGTTGCCACTTTTCCCGTTTCTAATCCGAAGTATGCTATTCTGGTCATGATGGACGAGCCCAAAGGCAGCAAAGAGACCTGGGGCTTCACCACTTCCGGTTGGAATACCGTTCCGACAACGGCCAAAATCATTTCGGCAATTGCCCCTCAGCTTAATGTCAAAGCTAATTATGACCTTGACGAACAGCGCCGCAACCGTATCATTGAAGCCTCTTTTAAACGCGGGGGCGTTTAATCCCGTCAGTTAGCTGCGCAATCGTTCGCGTTACTCGCCCGTTTATTGGCGGGCATAAATATCCTGAACTATCCAATGGTTATTTTGCTGAGAGAGAACATAAATGATTGTTCCCTTGCACAAACCGAACCATGTCCCGTTGCAGTCACTATTGGTATAAACTTCGAGCATTCCGCCGCTGAGGGGTTTTAGTTTTGTAATTTGATAGCTGACTTCGGTTGGACGGTCGAGGCTCTCATCCTGCATGAAAATAAATTTGGGCATAAGGGCTTTGTCGCATTCTGATAATTGGGGATTGATAGTGCATTTAATTGTCTGATTGATAGCGCAGACAATTTCGCTGTCTTCGGCGCAGCCTTGCGTCAGGTTATCTGCCTTAAAGGAAAACTTTTTATCGGCATAGTCAATCTGCGGCATTTGGTTGAGGGTGATTTGCTTTGTTTCAACCGGAGCCCGGGCTGTATTATCTTCTTGCTTGTCTGAGCAGGAAACCAGCAGATTAAGGGCAAACAGAACCATCAGATATTTTTTCATATGTTTTTTTCCTTATGTAGAAAGTGATAATGCAGCTAATTTAAAACTTTTTATCTAAAAAGCAAGGGACAAAGACCTGAAATTTACGCAATAAAAAAGGGAAAGTAAAAACTTTCCCTTTTTCTTTAATAGGAACATACAAATTAGAAGTTGTATTTTGCACCTAAAGAGTATTCCCACATGTCACCGGCAGCACCGTCAAAGTTGCCGAGGTCAACATAACGAGCGATAGCACGAACGGCTACTTTTTCATTGATGTTGTATTCAGCACCGGCACCTAAACGGTAACCCCAGCTCCACTCATGTCCATGACCTTCACCCGGAGTTCTGTCAGCCAGTCTGTAACGAGCGATACCGGCAGTACCGATCAAAGAAACTTTCTGCTCGCAGCCCAAAGGCAGGTAACCCAAAGCATCGATACCATAGTTATCCATATGGTAGCTGGTTCCATGGTTGTGAGCATTCAAAGTTTTCTGATAGAAAACTTCAGTACCGAAGTTCTGATTGTACTGAGCACCGGCGAAGATTTTAGCACCGTTGAAGTTTTCGCCTTTGTGGCTAAAATCAGAATAGGTATAATCAATACCGGCATACGGGGTATATTCCAAAGCGCTGGCATTTGCACTCATAGCGATTGCAGATACAGCAACCATCAATGCACCAATAGTTTTTTTCATCTAATTTTTCCTTTATAAAGTTTAACCTTTGTAAGATTTAGTTTTACTGACTAAATGGTTACATCCAATACTATAGTAT
>URWU01000046.1 GCA_900551585.1 uncultured Alphaproteobacteria bacterium
ATATAGTAATAAGCCATATTTTTATAATTTTGAAACTATAAGCTACCCTATTTAGACAAAATTGTCAAACATGAATCTGTCAAAAATAAAAAAATGAGGGAAAATCCCTCATTTCTATAAATATTTCTTTCTTTTTTTAACGGCTTTTGACTGACGCTTGCATCAAACTGAACTGAGCCTGCTGCCTTTTTTCAATTCTCTGAACCAGACTCTGCGGCAAAATATCCCTGACTTTTTTGCACGGTCCCAGCTGTTTTGAAACGCGCGGTCTTTTAATAATCGTCATATTCTCTGCCACGCTGAGACTGTCTGACTTAAAATAAGCCAAATCATTGTCGTCTTTTTTCAACCGCCCTCTCTTATCTGTCAGACAACAGTCTTCAACTTCCAGACTGTAGCACCCTTCAGCCGGCATATCCAAAAAAGCCGCAGTCGGTAAAGTTCTCATCGCCCGCAGATAAGTTAAATAATTGCGCTTTAATAATCCCTTCTGTTGGCGCCAGCCGGTTGTATGCCGAAACAGTTCTTCTCCTTTGACCCCATCATTCAAAGCTTTCAGATAGCCGGATTTTTTAAATCCGTTCGGCCCGATAACATAAGCAAAACCGGCTGTCATCAATGTGGTTTCTTCATCCATCGGCACCTTAATCAAATTTTTAATTTGCGGCAGGATACGAAAATCCAAATAACGGTCTTTCTGAACGCAGGCTTCTTCCATTGTCATGGTCATACCTTTTTTAATCGGTGAAATCTCACGATTGCCGACACCATTTTCATCAATCAGAAAAGTGCAGCCGTAACCGATTGTCAAAACACCCTTGCCATCAGGAAAAGCCGTCGGTGAAAAGTTTTCTACCGAAGCCAGCAGAACCTTAATATCATCACGCACATTCTCAAAAGTTTTGAGATTTCCGTACGGATCTTCGCCGACATTCTCTACTTTGTCTTTTTTGCTGTCAAACAGTTTAACCGTACCGACACCGGCCGCTAAAACAGCCGTGGCAATCAAAGCTCTGGCTCCGTATTTTTGAGCCGCATTTTTCAGCTTATCAATTGATAATCCTTTGATATTTTTTGTAGATTTCTTAATGCCGCGCGCCAAAAATTCTCCGACCGTAATCGCTGCCGCCACAGTCTTGTCTTTGGCTTTTTCAACAACAAAGCGGCAATAACGACTGCACATATTACGAAGACTGCCGGCAGAAATTTCGGTCAGGATTTCTTCTTCCGGAAAAAATTTTTTCAATTCGCGGGTCATCCAAATTGCCTGATTATATTTGCGTTCCGCCCGGTCAAAGATATAAGAAACAATCAGACTGTCTGACAATTTCAAATCCCTCAGAATATAAGGCACCGGCATTGAATATTTATAACTGTCGTCACTCCATGAAATTTTACGATATTTGGCTTTGTTTTTGGCATAGCGGCTACAGTCTTTAATCCTTGCATCAAAAAAATCAGAAACAAACGCTTTTTTGGCATCACCAAAATTTTTAACGTAATGATAAGGAATCACATATTTGCAGCCGTTCAAATTAATCGTTTGCGGCGTTTGGCCGGCCGGATACTCGTTTCGCAGATGTTGTAAATTTTTTTTCATTTTGCGACCCTTATAAGAAGAATAATATAATTAGTATATCCGTTTTCGAAATTTTGTCAAAACTATTTTGCTAACGGCTTAACTTTAATAAAAATCAATCCTTCGCGCACCAAATGACACAGACCGTCATTACTGTAACATTCCCAGGTAGCCCGGTTGACATCAATTCCCGGATAGAAATAACTGTCAAACAATTTGAGTCTGCTGCTGAAAACTTTCTTTTTAACCACGGACCAATGATCCAGAACATCTTTATTATAAAGCCTGAAAATACAGGAATTTCCGGGGCGCGATACATAATTTCCGATATAAGCGCCGACATCTTTGACCGGAAAATCGCGATATTTAAGCGGCCGTTTATGAAAAAGCTGCAAATTATATTTTTCACGCAGATACTTCTGCGCCACACCCAAGAGTTCATCCATCAGTTTCAGGCTGGTGCCATGATATAAAACTTCCGTAAACTGATTGGTATCAAGCAAATATTGAATCATATGCTGATAAAAAGCGCAGCCTTCATTAAAACTGAAGCGTTTATATTTTACCCCCGCCAGACGAATGCTGTTTATAATAGCATAAACCGCACAGAAATAATCTACCTCTCCCTGATAATAAGCCCGCAACACTAATCTCCGTCAATTAAAAATTCAACATAAATAATCGTAGCAATTTCTGCTTAAAAATACGTAAAAAAGCGCCTGATTTTTATCAGACGCTTTTTAATAAATTTAGCAATAAAATTCGAAGAACGGAGCGAATAGAGCGATTTTGAAAGCGAGAAAAATTTTAGTGTACAAAGAAGTACATGAATTTTTCGAGACTGCCCAAAATCACTCTAGGCGCCCATTATACGAATTTTAAGCTGACTTCTTGCAGCAGCAGCTGTGACTAGCACCGTCAACTGCTTTCTTCTGGCCTTTGTGCTTAACAGCAGCCTGAGCAGCAGCCAAACGAGCAACCGGTACACGGAACGGAGAGCAAGAAACGTAATCCAAACCAACTTCATCAAAGAATTCGATTGATTTCGGATCACCGCCGTGTTCACCGCAAACACCGAGGTGCAGGTTAGGATTGGTTGCGCGGCCTTCAACAGAAGCACGGCGAACCAATTTGCCAACGCCTTCAACATCGATGGAAGCAAACGGATCAGCTACATAAACACCTTTAGCGCGGTATTCGTCAAGAATAGCACCGGTATCGTCACGGCTCATACCCAAAGTAGTCTGGGTCAGGTCGTTGGTACCGAAACCGAAGAAACCGGCAGATTCGGCAATATATTCAGCCTGCAAAGCAGCGCGCGGCAATTCAATCATGGTTCCGACGAGGTAGTCAATCTTCTTGCCTTTTTCAGCGAATACTTTTTCAGCTGTGCTGTCGATAACAGCTTTAACAATGTCGAGTTCTTTCTTAGAACCGATTAACGGAACTTCGATTTCCGGAGTTACTTTAATACCGGCTTCCTGGCATTCAATAGCAGCTTCCAAGATAGCGCGGGCTTGCATTTCTGCAATTTCCGGATAAGTAACGGCCAAACGGCAGCCACGGTGACCCAACATCGGGTTAGCTTCATGCAAAGCATTGGCACGGTTTTTAACTTGTTCCAAAGTCATGCCCATTTTGTTTGCCAAATCCTGCATTTCAGCATCAGTATGCGGCAGGAATTCATGCAAAGGAGGATCAAGCAGACGAACAGTTACCGGCAGACCGTCCATAATTTTGAACAGGTCTTTAAAGTCTTGTTTCTGATAAGGCAGCAAACGAGCCAAAGCAGCGCGGCGGCCTTCTTCAGTGTCAGACAAAATCATGGCGCGCATGTCCGGAATACGGTCAGCGTCAAAGAACATGTGTTCGGTACGAGCCAAACCAATACCTTCGGCACCAAAATCGCGAGCTGTCTGAGCATCTTTCGGAGTCTCGGCGTTAGCGCGGACAGACATCGTGCGGATTTCATCAACCCAGCCCATCAATTTACCGAAGTTACCGGTCATTTCAACAGAAACAGTCGGAACCTGGCCTTCAATAATCTGGCCTTTAGCACCGTCCAGAGACAACCAGTCACCTTCTTTAACAACAACACCGGCTTTGGTGGTCATGGTTTTGTTAGCATAGTTAATGGTAATATCGTTAGAACCGGAAACACACGGAGTACCCATACCGCGGGCAACAACGGCTGCGTGAGAGGTCATACCGCCGCGAGCTGTAATAACACCCTGAGCAGCATGCATACCGCCGATATCTTCAGGAGAAGTTTCGTTACGGATTAAGATAACTTTTTCGCCTTTGGCAGCCCATTCTTCAGCATCTTCAGCATTGAAAACGGCACGACCGACAGCAGCTCCCGGAGAAGCCGGCAAACCGGTAGCGATAACATTTTTCTTAGCTTTCGGATCCAACATCGGGTGCAGCAATTGGTCTAATTGGTCAGCACCAACGCGCATGATAGCTTCTTCTTTGTTGAGCATGCCTTCTTCAACCATTTCAACAGCCATGCGAACGGCTGCGGTAGCGGTACGTTTACCGTTACGGCATTGCAACATCCACAATTTACCGTGCTGAATGGTGAATTCCATATCCTGCATATCTTTGTAGTGCTGTTCCAGATTGTTTTTAGCGTCAACCAGTTCTTTGTACAGATTCGGCATTAATTCTTCCAGAGAGTTGCCTTTGCCAATGCTGGCCATCGGCTGCGGAGTACGAATACCGGCCACAACGTCTTCACCCTGGGCATTAATCAGATATTCACCGTAGAAAACGTTTTCACCGGTAGACGGGTCACGAGAGAAACAAACACCGGTAGCGCAGTCATCGCCGGCATTACCGAACACCATGGTCTGAACGTTAACGGCTGTACCCCAGTCACCCGGAATATTGTTGAGTTTACGGTAAGTAATAGCTTTTTTAACCATCCAGGACTGGAAGACGGCGCCGATACCGGCCCACAACTGCTCCCAAGGATCCTGAGGGAATACTTTACCTAATTTAACGCTGATGGCTTTGAATTCTTCAACGAGTTTTTTCAAATCATCGGCAGTCAGTTCGGTATCAGATTTGTAACCTTTAGCCTCTTTCATGCGCTCCAAAGCGTGCTCATATTCATTGATGTCTGCTTCGAGAACAACGTCAGAATACATCATAATGAAACGACGGTAAGAGTCATAAGCAAATCTTTCGTCATTAGAAGCTTTAGCCAAACCTTTAACGGTTTCGTCATTCAAACCAAGGTTCAAAACGGTATTCATCATACCCGGCATAGAAACGCGGGCGCCGGAACGAACCGAGAATAACAGCGGATTTTCAGCATCACCGAATTTTTTGCCCATAACTTTTTCAATCTCGGCAACAGCTGCTTTAACCTGATCTTTGAGGTCGGCAGGATAAGTTTTGTTGTTGTCGTAATAGTAAGTGCAAACTTCAGTTGTTACGGTAAATCCCGGAGGTACAGGCAAGCCGACTTTGTTCATTTCTGCCAAGTTAGCACCTTTACCGCCAAGGAGATTTCTCATGCTGGCATCGCCTTCGGCTTTGCCGTTACCAAATGTATATACCCATTTACTCATGGTTTAATTAGCTCCTTAAGCTTATTAAGTTAAAAACACAGTTTGCGGACAGATTCATCCCAAACCAAATTCACTGCCGAGAATCTATAACATTGATTCCGATTCTGGCAAGTAAAATCTGATAAATGAGTGTTTATACACAAAATTTCGGGAGCCGGGCGACTCCTTTAGGGGCTTACGGCCGGTTCCTGCCGAATTTTTGCGCCCGAAACAGTTCGAGAGGCACAAAGCTTCTGACTTCCTGCTGTTTTTGGCGTTCGCGGTCCTTGACAAGCGAGTCAACCAGCATCTGGCGGCGGATTCGCTGCTGATAGTCAAAAACCTTTTTATGTTCGACAGCTTTCAAACTGTCTCGTACCTGAAAATCCTTAATCGCCTGATTATTGACCTCAACCAGCCCGTGCAGGCTCAACGCATCTTCCATAAAACGCATTTCGGCGGCAATCAGCATATTTTGATAATCATTCTCGGCTTTACCTAGTTTTTTGTTGGCGGCATTAAAAGCTTCGGCAACATATTTGGGCGGCAGTTTCAAATAGAGCATCCGTCCGGCGCCGCGGTCATAAAGCATGGCCATTTCCTTAATCAGCGTGCGGCGATAATCCTTACAGCTGCGGAAAAACAAATCGGCGCTGTCCGGCGGACAGGTGTTGATTTTGTTAATCAGAATTTTCTTTTGTTTTTCGACTCTGGCAAAGCTCCGCTGCTCAAGCGGTTTGAGATGAGAAACGGCATGCTTGATTTCTTTTTCGCCGGGCATATGCAGTTCGAATCCGCTGTAATCTGCCCTTTTCAGGGGGACAAAACGTCGATAATTGAGCGAATCCACATAAGAATTGCGCAGTCCTTCCGGGCTGATGTCATAAAACCTTATATCTGCCTTGGCTCCCTGCAAATCCTTAATTTTTTCTTTATAAGCAGCTTCTTTTTTCGCAAAATCGACTCTCTGATTCTGCAAATTTTGTTCATATGCCTCAGCGCTGATTTGCCGGCCGCCCAGATAAGCCCCGGACACAACAGCGATAAGCAGCAGATTCTTAAGCTTTGATTTTATATCTTTTTGAAAAGTTTTCATTTGTGCAACACCAAGGTTCATAACGATTCTTAGACTATAACACAAGGTAAAAAATAATCAATAAATTTCTGTCGTCTATTTTGTCAAATTACCAACATTAACCTATGTTAAACTTTTGTTAAAAAAGCGAAATATTGAAATATGCTCTAAGTTTTTGTTGTTTTTTAGCGCAATTTATGCTAATATAATTTTGTCAAACTTATATATATATTCTATTACAATGTCCGGTAATAGCCCACATATAATCTTTTTGTTATATTGGCTATCCATTATAATTCTAAAAAAGATTTCAAAAATCGTTGGTTATTAAGTGCTGTTAAACAAAATTTCTTGTTTATTCAATGCTTAATTTAGTAGAGAAAACTTCTCGAAATCGGACAAACCAACACCAAAAAACGTAAATATAAACAATTTAACTTATAGAACGATGAAAAGTACATTACTGAGAGGTATAGAAAAGGCTATTAACCTCGTAGCCATTATTTTGTTTGTGTTTGTTTTTGGTGCTTGCACCGACCAACACATTGCAGGAATAGAAGAACCAGATCCAGTTCCTGTAGTTCCCGGAGATTCAATTCCCGATTTCTCCTCTCTAAAATTTGAACATGATACATGGACATACGCCAACGGCTTAGCAAAGTCTGAACCTTGGTACTACGGCTATGTAACAATCAAAGACAAGTCGGGGAACATCTTAAAAGAATACCCGTATGACAAAGAAATAGCCCCGATGACAATCTCTTGGGAGCCCATAGAAGAGACAACATCTTCATCTGCACAAAAGCCCTTTATGAGTTCTAGTGTAAGTAAAGAAACCGCCACTTCAAAAGGGTCTAACCAGGGACTTGCCATCACCGAATTTGAGAGAACCACAACATTCAAATTTGTCGGCAAAGAACTTGTTATAAAAGGAACATGGGGAAAAAGAAGCCTAAAGGGTGCTGATGCTGAGTATTGCCGTTACGACAGCACACAATATGTAACTCAAGTATCAGATACTGCAAAGGTAGATGGAAATAAAATCGAAATTGTTATCGGCGACGAAAAATATAACCGCGTCAATGTAACAGTTAAGACATTAAACCATTTCTCAGATTTTAAAAATGGAGTGAAAGCTTCTGCACATACTGAGAAAATGGATATTCCTTATTCTACTTTGGTACCCGTAAACTTCACACCCGGTGAAAAGATTTATGAAGGTTCCACCGGAGATGAAAAAACAGGTGTTTACACTTTCATTGACCGTAGTGTTGAAGGAAGTATAATTATTACCCGTTTCAAGTCTCAAATGGAATTGGAGCATTATGAATCTCAAGATGGTAACTTGCAGAAGAGCAAAACCACTGAAAGTGGAATCGCAATCAGCAAGTATTGGGTTGAAGAAAAAGGCCCCAAACTGAACCTGCTAAAAATGTTTTCAGGAAACCCGACATCCTCTTTTGAAAGCTCAGTTTCAGACCTGTATCTCAAAGAAGGATTCATCTACGCAAAGAAGTACACCACTGTGTGGACTTATACGTGGGCTGAGTTCAACTACGAGAAAAAGGTATATAACGAAACTGAAGTTTTATACTACATGAGAGAAGAAGGTAAAGAAGTTGCAATGCCTTTCGGTGAAGCAACGACTTCTTGGAAAGAATATGTTGCCGGAACCTCAACTGAGAAATCGGAAGGCAACAAAAAATATGATGCTTATCCTAACGGAGTTTTATACTTCAATGGTTTGCATACTTCCAAGACAGGAAACCTGAAACATCAAATAGAAGGTTTACAAGTAGGCCAAGAATTCTGGGTTGAAAAAGAAGAACCTAAGGATGAACTGATTAATTGGGATTACGATGTAACTTACGACCCTGATACCAAGACCTCAACTATTACGATTACTGAGAATTGGAGTGAATCAGGTAAGAAGACTGTCGTTAAAACGTTACAAGGAGATTTCACTTTCACAGTCAGCGGTGCTCAAAGATTTTTCGGAAGCAACTTAGACTTTGTTAGTGGCCCGTCTCTAACTTCTGATAGTCCTGAATTTAAGCTTCAAGGTGATAATTACGTTCGCACAGTTACCACAACTACTTCAGTTGAATTAAATTACGGTGCTGTATGTTACGCAAAGGCCATTTCTTCTCAAAAAGAAGGCTATATCATCTATAGAGATAAGAGAATTGATTATAAATTCGACAAAGCTAATGTTGAGTATAAAGGTTTGAATAACCCTACCCCGACAGAAGTTGAAGAAGGATTAAACAAATATTCTCGCAAGGATTACAGAGTTACTTTCAAGCACAATATTTTGGGTGAGAAAGCTGCAACAATCTATCTCGATAAGCTCATTCCTGTTAATCCGGATATGCCCGACGAAATGGGTCCGGTTGATATTGCTAAGACAACACAATTCGGTCGTTTGTCATGGGCTTGGGACGCTTCCGGTAAGGAATTTGTCTCAGGAACAATTGTAACAGCCTACGGCGTTGTTTCTTTCTGGAACGGCGGCTACTGCTTTACTAAGATGACAACTGCTGAGATAAAAGACCGCCTTGGCAACTCTCTCTGTCCTGAGAATTCTGCAAACTATCTGATTCCGGCATATATCACAATCGAGAACAAGCCGAACAAGCATTGGGTTTATACCGATGTGAATGGCAAAGGTCGCGATGAAATATACGGAACTTTGATTGAAAAACTGGAAGATGTTAGCTTGAACGAACCGTTCTTCGGTACGCCGAGCGAAACTTCTGAAACTTACCAGATAATCGATCAAGAAGGTAGCACAAGAATTCGCGTGGTTTACAAACTGTCTCTTATACACATCTGACGCTGCCGACGACTAGTCGAGTGTAGA
>URWU01000047.1 GCA_900551585.1 uncultured Alphaproteobacteria bacterium
CGTCGGCAGCGTCAGATGTGTATAAGAGACAGCATATATAATCTTTGAGAAGAAACTAATTTCATATGGAGCTTATATAAAATGGGGATTAAGGTTAATATAAATTGGTCTAAAGAAATATTCTGTTTTATTGAAACTGCCAAAAACGGAACTATCAGCGGAACGGCCGAAGCCAACGGTATGAAACAGTCTAATCTGTCAAAGACTTTAAAAAGCTTTGAAGATAATCTGCATTGTCAGCTGCTGAACAGGCACCATAACGGTGTCAGCCTGACAGAAAACGGCAAAGAAGTATATAAAATTGCCAGCGAGATGGACAAGATTGTTTATCAGATAAAAAATTATGATATTTCACGCAGCCGGATTTCAGGAAAAATACGCTTGTGGACGAGCGACGGGCTTGGTACCGGTTATTTGTCTTCCTGCCTGCCTGACTTTTTGAGCAAATATCCTGATGTTAAGATTGAAATAAACTGTTCTTTGAAAAGCCCAGCTTCGGTTTTGGAAACCGATATGGCAATTGTTTATGAAGAGCCTAACTTTGATGATACCGAAATTATTTCGCGTTATGATTTAAAATTCGGCTTGTTTGCCTCGATGGATTATCTGTCAAAGTTCGGACATCCCAAAAGCATTAAGGATTTGCAGGAAAACCACCGTATCTGCGACAGAGATAATTTTGCCGGCGTTTGGCCGAAATGGAAAAGTATTATTTCCGGTGCCAAGCATATCGTGGCGACAACAAACTCTTCTGCCATGATGGTCAGAATGACAAAAGATGGAATAGGCATCGGCCTGCATCCTGTCGGAGTCGGCAAAAGAGAAAGCGATTTAATCCATATTTCGGAGTTAGATTTGGATATCAGTCATCCGTTTTGGATTATCTCTCATAAAAATACGCAAGATAATCCGATAATTAAGGCCTTGATTGACCATATTAAGGAAGCAACTTCGCAATTATAAAGTCGAAAAAGCGCAGGGCGAGTGGGTGGTTCTCGTTGCATATCAACCAGATTTTTTGTGTCAGCCCTGTGCCGATAGTCAATTCCGTATAAGTTTTCAACGGGTTTTGTGGTTTGCGGTTAAGCAGACAGATATCTGCCAGATTTTCATTGGTTGTAAAATTGACAAGCAAATCAGGGTTATTGGCCGTAAAGTCCTGACAATTGCATAGTTCCAAATCAGGCGAAACGTAGATATTCAGCTGTTGTTGCTTTTGCGGCAGGTTGAGGCTGAATTGTTCGATTTCAGAGACAATTTGTTTTAGTTTTTTTGTTAAGTCATAAACCTGGCTGCCGGTAAAAGTCGGAAAAGTTCCTCGCGGCGTACGGCTGAGGAGCGGTGTCCCGATTTGTTTTTCCAGATCATTCATCATCAGGCTGAGGTTTGGGGCTTTGACGCCGTTTTTATCGGCGGCTTTGCTAATGCTTTGATATTGAATAACATCACAAAGGTAAAGCAGATTGCGGATTAGTACTGATTCAGATTTAACGCTCATTTTTCATAATCTCTTATAGCTATGACTCAAATTATATACCTAAACAATAAAATTAGTATCTTCTAATTTTAGTTTGGTCAATCTAATAATTGCATATGGAGAAAAATTTAGTCATAAGAGTTGAGCTGGTCACTTCCGAGGAATTGTGGAAGATGGCAGAAGCTGTCAGAAAAAAGGTCTTTGTGAAAGAGCAGGGGATTCCTGAGAACAAAGAGTTTGACGGTAATGATTTTTGCGCGGCTCATGTTGTTTCTTATGCTGAAGTCGGAAAACGAAAAATGCCGATAGGGACAATGCGTATCCGCTTTTTCTCAGACTTTGTCAAATTTGAACGTATGGCTATTCTTGAATCTTTTCGCAAAACCGGAGCCTCTGAGAGAATTATGGAATACGGGATTAAATACGCTTCTGAAAAAGGGTATAAAAGTGTTTACGGCATGTGTAAGAAAGAACTGCTGCCCAGATGGGAGGATTGCGGTTACCGGCCGATTGAAGGATTGCCAAAAGTTGAACAGAACGGTATGGAGCTTATTCCCATTCAGCTGGTTATTCCGGATAATCCTCAGGCAATCAGAATAGGAACGCGCCCGCAGCTTTTGACTGCTCTTGAGGGACATTGGGATGAAGTCAGAGATACGGAAGGCGAAGAAGAAAAAGATTTATCCAAGATAACCGCAATGATACTCAAGTTTAAGAATTTTACGCGGAAGAAAAGAGATTAGTCCAAAAAGCAAGAGGCTGACGAAAGTCAGTCTCTTTTTTTATGTCCGAAAGTGATTATATATGGGAAAAAGAAGCGGAGGACAGGTTATGGGATATTTATTGGCAATGGTTGCCATTTTCTTTTGGAGCTTTAATCTGATTATTGCCAGCTATTTTGCAACCACGCTTATGCCTTTTGAAATTGCATTCGGACGCTGGTTTGTGGCAAGCCTGATTTTGGTGCCGATGGCTTGGAGCGGGCTGAAGAAGAATTTCGGCTTGCTGTTGGAGCATTGGGAACTGGTGCTGTGGCTGGCAATCACCGGCATTGTGCTTGATAATACGTTGATTTATTATGCCGGACGGACGGCCTCTTCAATCAATATGGGGCTTTTGGACGTTACAGGTCCGGTTTTTTTAGTTTTATTATCACGGATATTTTTCAAAACGCCAATCAGCCGGGGACAGATTTTCGGATTGGTTGTGGCTGTTTTCGGCGTGGTGGTGATTATTATCCGCGGCGATTTTTCACAATTGGCAAAAATGAAGTTTGCCAGCGGCGATTTGATTATGCTGTTGAATACTTTTTGTTTCGCGGTTTATTCTTTGCTGCAAGCCAAACGTCCGTCTGAGATTTCGCAAAAAACAATGCTGGCGGCTACGGCTGCGGTCGGGGTGGTTATCATTATTCCTTTTATGCTGATGGATACCGGAGAGCACCGGCTGCTGTCTATGAATGCGGAAGATTTGGGGGTGCTGGTTTATCTCGGCGTTTGCAACTCGGTTATTTCTTATCTGGCTTGGAATACAGCTTTGTATAAAATCGGCAATGTCAAAACCAGTATCATTTATTATCTGCTGCCGATTTTTACCGGAATAGAGGCTTATTTCCTGCTCAATGAACAGATTTTTGCATCGCAGATTTACGGCGGTTTGCTGGTGATTGCAGGAATTGCGCTTGTCAGTTTTCACAAAAGGAAAGCCGTGTCCTCAAAAGCATAAAAAAACAGGTCTTTTCGCCCAAGGGCAGAAAAGGCCTGTTTTGTTTCAGAGTTTTTTTATCGCCAGAATTTCATTCGGGAACAAGCGATAGACGTTGTAAACAATGTGGTCTTTCGGCTTGAGGCTGACACTGAGTTTTATCTTTTTGGTGTAAACCAGATTGCCGTCGGTTGTCAGAATGAAAACGCTTTTAACCGGTACAAAAGTCAAAGAATAGCGGACGCCTAATTCAAAGGTTTTGGCTATGTCGGCTTCAATCGGATCGGTGGCGATAAAATTGCGGGTTTGTGCTTGAGACGGCGTGCTGCGCGATGCGGAAGAAATAATCTGTACTTGAGAAATTTCATCAGGAAGCAAAGTATAAGTCTTGAAACGAATGACATCATGCAGGTTCAAGTCAACTCCCAGAAATAAACGCCAGAGGTAATAATAGCGGCCGTTTGACAGTTTGAGGACATAAGCGTCAAACGGATAAGGCAGCTCGCGGCGCATTTTGATTTTGTACAATTCCAGAATCTCACAGGCATCTTGCGGCGTTTCCGGAGAGGTGTCGGGACCGTCGGTGTCTTCTTTGTCATCAGGGCGGTCAGGCACGTCAATCGGCGGTTCGCGACGATAAGGAATTTCTTCGGTGGTGCAGGCGCTGAATGGACAGAGGCATACCCATGCAAACAGCAAAATAATCAATTTGTTCATAATAGAAATAATTTTAGAATGTTCGGCTGAGGTTGTATGCCAAAATGAGGCAAATTGCAAATATTTTATTGTTAAAAAAGAAAAGCCGCTGATAACCGCGATAAAAAGCTGTTAAACTGCAGCAGGCTATTATATAAAGGAAGTAATGTTAATTTTTTGGAGAAGAAAAATGAAAAAATTGTTTAGTCTGATGGCTGTTTTACTGGTTGTTGCTGCTTGTTCCTCTCAGCCGGAATCTTTCAAAGGCAAAGATTATAAAATGGTTGATGCCATGAACGGCGCAGATATCACTTTGGCTTTCAGCGCCAAAGACAACCGTTTCTTCGGCAAGGTTGTCAACCGCTATTTCGGCAGCTATACGACCGAGGGTGACAAAATCGAGTTTGGTCCGGCCGGCGCGACAATGATGATGGGGCCGCAGCCTTTGATGGAAGCCGAGCAGAATTATCTCGGCAGCCTGCCGCAAGTCAAAACTTTTGCTTTGGACGGTAAAAAACTGACCTTGAAAATGGCTGACGGCAAAGAACTGGTTTTTGAAGAAACCGGCCCGGTTAAAGAATAAGGTTCTCCGATGTTTGCCGCAAAGCTGACGATTGCCGCCTTAGTACTTGCCTGCTCGGCGTTTGATGCCCGGTCCGGCCAGTATCTGCCGACCGTACAGAAAACGGACAGCGTTTGTGAAGAAATCAGTATGAGCGCGCGTGCTCCGAGCGGTTGTCTGCTTAAGATGGTCAGTTATAAAGGGCTCACCTGCTATCAATGCCGCGGTGCCGATACCTGCAAACCATCTTGCAGCGGCGGCAAGATTTGTTCGTCCGGCAAATGTGTTTGTCCGCCGAATCGCGGACTCGTCGACTGTAACGGAGTTTGCGTCGGCAGACTGCAATGCAGCGGTTTGGCAAAAAACAGGCGCAGGTAAAAGATGATTAAGAAGACGGTATATATTTTGGCTTTGTTTCTGATTTTGTCAGCCGGTGAGGTTTCGGCTCTGGTTAATACCAGCACCTTGAAAGGGCGGTTTAAGCAAATGGACCGTTTGTGTTGGGAAATCGGCCGGACGGCGACTTATCCGACGATGTGCAAAAGCCCGACAAAAGTAACTTACCGCGGCATTATCTGCTGGGGATGTCCGGAAGCGAGAAAATGTAATCCGGCCTGCCGCGGCGGCAAGGTCTGCATGAATCAGAAATGTGTTTGCCCGCCAAACCAAATTCTGTATGACTGCAACGGCCGGTGTCTGCCGCCGACAACGCCTTGTACCAAATAAAACGAAAGGCTGAGTTTCTATACTCAGCCTTTTTTGTTTGGTTTATTTTAGGGAATATTCTCTAAAATTTTGGTCAGATGATTAATTTTATCACAATTGCCGTAAGTGCTGTCGCGCTTGAGAATTTCACGATAATCCCGCAGCATGTTGATATAATCCTGTTTAGGAAAATCTGCCGCATTCAGGCTGATGTTGTCTGTCACCAGCGGATTCCAGAGATTATCCAGCAGAACGGATTTCAGATTTTCAATCTGCCGCAGATTTTTAACTATCATCGGCATGAGTTCAAGTCCGAGCTGTTTGATGTCTTCGTTTTCGTTTGTGCTCAGTTTTTCTGCATAACGATAAAAATGTAAGGCTGATTCAGATGATATCTTGTTTATCTGATGTGCGGCCAAAAGGCGGAAAACATCAAAATACCAGCTGATACATAGTGCACCGGTCGTGTAATATCCAAAGAAGATTTCATCGGTGCGCGGCTGAGTCAGTTTAAAATCCATCACTCGGGTCAGCATACTCAGCAGAGCATTTGCACGGCCGCTGTTTGTCATTTTGACAGCTTCCATTTTCATAAGTTCAACCATCTTTTTTTCGATTTGGGTATCTTTGGGTGAGAACTTATCTTTGGGAGCATAAGCCGGATCTTTCATATCAAAAAACATGAAGAACCGCACGGCGTAATCAGGACTGACGACGCGGCGAATCATTTGTTCGAAGATATAATCCCAGGGGATAACAAAAGAGTCATGAGGACGATTGTACGGACGGTTGATGAGTTCATCAACATCTTCAAGACTCAGCAGCCCGTCAAACGGTGAGTTAAGCCCCTCAAAAATCCATTTAACACAAACTAACTGCATGCGGCTGTCGTCGGCAAGCAAACCATTGGCAATAATGTCTATTGTCTTCATAATGATATAATTTAATTGTTAGAAAATTAATGAGATAAAATACTTTTTCCTTTTATCCTTAATTTTTTGAAAAAGCAACAAAAAAGGCAGAATATAAAGTTTTGTCTTGTTGACTTGGGGGGTGAAACGGAGTAAGAAAAACAAAAACGGAGGGGGAGCTTATGCCTGATTTTGCAATCGAAAACAGTTTAAATAAATTAACGGCCGGAATCGATGAAGCGGGACGTGGTCCCTGGGCCGGACCGGTGGTTGCCGGAGCGGTGGTTTTTCTGGACCGCGCTGTTGAAAAGACTTTGCTTGATGGGCTGGATGATTCTAAAAAACTCAGCGCCAAAAAGCGCGAAATGCTTTATCAGCTTTTGTTTGAAGAAGAAAAGAAAGGCAAGCTCGCAATCGGAATCGGTGAGGCCAGCTGTAAAGAAATTGATGATATCAATATTCTGCAGGCCACTTTTTTGGCAATGCGCCGGGCAGTTGAAGCTTTGAAAATTAAGCCGGAAATGGCTATTATTGACGGTAATCAGAATCCTAAAAATTTTCCCTGTCCGTCTAAGACTATTATCAAGGGTGACGCGAGGTCTTTGTCAATTTCCGCCGCTTCAATCGTGGCAAAGGTTTATCGTGACCGTTTGATGACCGAGCTGGCAAAAAAATATCCTCATTATGCTTTTGAAAAAAATGCCGGTTACGGAACAGCCGCGCATATTTCCGGCCTGAAAGAACATGGTATTTGTCCGGAGCACCGCTGCTCTTATAAGCCTATTCAGGCAATTATAAATTCTGCGGCTTAAACATTTATTGACAAAAAGACTGATTGTGTCTAAGTTAATTCTATCTGAGTATAATTAACTTTTTACAATTAATTTAAATTTAAGCCTATGCGGAACGAATTTTTAGCAAAAAAAATCGGTCACCATCATTTGATGGCGCAAAGTTATCTGACGCTTATTCATTATATTGATATTGAAGTTTATGGTGAATTTGTTGATTCTTTAATGAATACATTAGGGGATTTGAGCGGCAATGACTTTTGGTATGATATGACTTATGAAGGCCTGAAAACCGACAGAAAAGCCGTTATCACCGAGATTGGGTATGAATGTGCCTTTCATGCCGAAGAATTTATGGATTTGGAAATCAATTCCGGAGATTTTGACGCGGCGACGGCAGGTTTGTGGTTTGATACGGTTTTGTTGCTCTGCGAGTTCAGCCGTTCCAAGTCAAAATTTCTATCCCGTGCGGTGGATGTTTTTGTAGAGAATCGCCGTTTTTTTATCGGAGATGAATTTCAGCGCCTGTTGGGAGAACTGGTTAGCAATCAGATGATGACAACCGTTGACAGTTTTGCCAAAGCCATGGGATTTGACTGCTTTAAACCGTCAATCGGTTCTGTTGAAGAAGATATGCTGCAAATGTCTTTGCGGCTTCGCCAATCTTCTCCCGGACCAAAAGGAAAAGACAAAGAACTTCTTAACTGAGTGTTCTAAAATTCAAGAAAACTGCACCCTGATAAAAGGGCTGCAGTTTTTTTTATGAGAGTAACAGATTGTAAAACTGCACTAATTTTTTTTAATTGCCGGGGAGGAATAAATTTTCCGCAATGTTAATAAATTTATAACCAAATTCTAAGATACTTAGCTCATTAGAGTAATCCCAAATGTGGTTGGTGACAATGAGCAGTAAGCAACAAAAAACTATTCTTAATACCATTATCAATGATGATTGCATTAAGGTTATGAATCAGATGGAAGAAAATTCGGTAGATTTGATTTTTGCCGATCCTCCGTACAATCTGCAATTGGGCGACGCTTTGACACGTCCGGACAATACTAATGTGAGCGGTGTTTATGAGGCATGGGACAGTTTTGAAAGTCTGGCCGCGTATGATGCTTACACACGCGCCTGGATGACCGCTGCCCGCCGTATCCTGAAAGATGACGGTGCTATCTGGGTTATCGGCTCTTATCATAATATTTTCCGTGTCGGTTATATTCTGCAGGATTTGGGTTTCTGGATTTTAAATGATATTATCTGGAACAAGACCAACCCGATGCCGAATTTCAAAGGCACGCGTTTTACTAATGCGCACGAGACGCTGATTTGGGCTTCTAAAAGTCCGAACTCCAAATATACTTTCAACTATGAGGCTATGAAAGCCCTGAACGAAGATACGCAAATGCGCAGCGATTGGCAGATTCCTTTATGTACAGGCAAAGAGCGTTTGAAAGACGGTGAAGGAAATAAGCTTCACCCGACACAAAAGCCCGAAGGTTTGCTTTATCGCGTGATTATGTCTTCAACCAATGTCGGCGATGTTGTTTTGGATCCGTTCTTTGGTACAGGCACAACCGGTGCCGTTGCCAAAAAACTCGGTCGCAATTTTATCGGTATTGAGCGTGATGCTTCTTATGTCAAAGGGGCTCAGGCCAGAATTGATGCTGTTGAAGCGGTTGATAATCTCAACTGTCTGGAATTTTCTTCCAAAAAACGCCAGCCGCGTATTCCGTTCGGCGCAGTCGTCGAGCGCGGGTTGCTCAATCCCGGCGATTGGCTCTATGATGCCGGCCGCAAGCATTGTGCCGTTGTCCGTTCCGACGGTACGCTGAAATCAGAAACTCTGGAAGGTTCCATTCATCAGGTCGGCGCTGCCGCTCAAAATGCACCTGCCTGCAACGGCTGGGTCTACTGGCATTTTGAAAATGAAAAGAAAGAGCTGGTCAGTATTGACGAGCTGCGGACAGTTGTTCGTCAGGAAATCTACGGCGCTTAAAAAAACTCAAGTAATAGGCTTTGCGCAGGTTTTGCAGATTAAGGTGTCCTAATACCTTTTTTGTGTGCAGAGTCTTTTCTCTCAGAAATCTTGTGATTTGTCTTTCCCGGAAAATTTTGGGTTGGAATTTTTATTCTTTTATAAAAAATTAAAATAATATTGTGTCTCGGGTAATAATAGG
>URWU01000048.1 GCA_900551585.1 uncultured Alphaproteobacteria bacterium
CGTCTCGTGGGCTCGGAGATGTGTATAAGAGACAGCTTATAAATATTTCAAACAAATCGACGACTGCAAAAAACCGATTATTGCCGCCGTGGCCGGATATGCTCTGGGAATCGGCTGCGAGCTGGCATTGACCTGTGATATTATTCTGGTGGCCGACAATGCCCGTTTCGGACAGCCGGAAATCAGCCTCGGCGTTATTCCCGGTTTTGGGGCGACTCAGCGCCTGACCAAAACAATCGGCAAATCTAAAACAATGGAAATGATTTTGACCGGCCGCGCTTTGAATGCCGAAGAGGCCGTTGCCTGCGGAATCGCCTCCAGAATTGTGGCGCTGCCGGATTTGTTTGAAGAAAGCATTAAAACAGCCATGAGAATCGCCGCATTGCCGCCTTATGCCGTCAGACTGGCCAAAGATGCCATCAAGCAGTCTTTCAATGCCGGTTTGGAATCAGGAATCGACTATGAAAACAAAAATTGCAAAATCTGCTTAGGAACCAACGGCTTCAAAGAATCTCTCGAGAGTTTCGTCGAAAAACGCAATAAATAACAATTATTTGCGCTGAATCGCAAAAATAGTTATTGACTAACCAAGGGTTTAGAGTTTATAAAACATTACAAAAATTGAATTGTAATAACTTTTTAAGAACAGGATAAAGAGATATGGCCAATCATAAATCGGCAAAAACCAGAATTAACCGCAATAATAAAAAAGCCGTTATTAATGGCGCTCGCCGCAGCAGAGTTCGCACCTTTATTAAAAAGGTAGAAGCTCTGGTCAGCGAAAAGAATAAAGAACAAGCTTTGGAAGCTTTCAAAGTTGCGGAATCTGAATTGATGGTTGCTGTCCGCAAAGGTGTTTACCACCTCAATACTGCGGCTCGCACCGTTTCTCGTCTTTCTAAAAAAATTAAAGCCCTCTAAGCTTTATTTTTAAGACAAAAATTTAACACAAATCAAAAGCCTCTCTTGACTTTCAGAGGCATTTTGGTTTGTGTTTTTTTATGCGCAAAATCAAGGAATCTGCGCGACTCTGCAAAAAGCGTGTGTCAAGCAATATAATTTCAATGTTCGAGAAATGTTCTGTTGTAATTATTTTTTTTGGAATTAATATCCAAATCACTTTTTGAGAACAAGATTAGTTCTAAAGTTAAAGCAGCCAAGCTTTACAATTAAAACAAGAAAGCTGTTAGTTGTGAGAAATCATCTCTTAAAATGAAGATTTTTCAATGACCTATAAAAACAACTTTCAAAGCGGGTTTTTTAGAATCGTTTAAAGAATCCGGTTTTAAGAAGAAAGACGGCGGAAAAGAAAAAAAGGCAACCTAAAGGGACGATAACTCCCTAAAAGTTGACAAAAGAAAACTTCTCCGCAAGCGATTATGAGTTTGCTTTGTTTTAACTTGATAATTAGTCTAAAAAAGAATCTGAACCGTTAAAAACAGTTCTAATGAGGTTTAATTATTTTGACTGCACTCACAAACCGGAAACGGCAGAGCGGCGGGAAAAATAAAAGAACCGGAGGTTAGCGGGACGATGTCTGGCAAAACAGGAGTTTTTACAGACGGAGAATCGCCGGCAGCGAGGTTTTATAGGGAGTAAGACCGGACTGCCAAACAAGCCCGAAGGCATTGCCGCTTCAAGGCCGGAAAACCGGTGCGCCATGACCCGAGAAGCTTGGAGAAATCTCAAAGTTAGCATTGTTATTAATTTTTGAGTTATTAATGTAAAAAATGAATGGGGAGAGGAAATGGCTGAAGAAGCAATAATTAACGATAATTCTGTTCAGGATCAATGGGGACAGATTTGCAGCCAATTAAAAGTTGAAGTCGGTGAAACAGCATTTGACAGCTGGTTAAAACCGCTGACTCTGGGTTCTTTCAATGACGGCGTAATGAATATCTGCGTGCCGACCCGCTTTATGAGAAACTGGGTCCTGACCCATTACAGCGAGCGAATCCATAAAATCTGGGAAAAGAAAAATCCTGAAATCAAAAGCGTTAATTTTGTTGTTCAGGCTGTTAATGACGACTCCAAAGGACTTTACAATCCGACCTGCCGCTCCTTGCTGAAAAAAATCACATCGACTCCGGCTCCGACCAATTTATACCAATCCGGCGCCAATTCTTTGGTTGCCAATGCCAATGAAACTTTTTCCAACAACGATCCGTTGTCGGTGCCGTTGAACCCGCAGTTCACTTTTGACAATTTCGTTGTCGGCAAAACTAATGAATTTGCTTATGCCGCTGCCCGCAAAGTTGCCGAATCCCGCAATGTTTCCTTTAACCCGCTGTTCTTATATTCCGGCGTCGGCCTGGGCAAAACCCACCTGATGCACGCCATTGCCTGGCACATCAAACAGCAGGATCCGAGCCGCAATATCGTTTATCTGTCGGCCGAAAAATTCATGTACAAGTTTGTTCGCGCTCTGCGCTACAAAGACACAACCGCTTTCAAAGAGCAGTTCCGCTCGGTTGATGTTTTGATGGTTGACGACGTCCAGTTCATGGGTGGCAAAGACACCACGCAGGAAGAGTTCTTTTATACATTCAATTCCCTGATTGAAGAGGGACGCCAGATTATCATTTCCGCCGATAAATCACCGGCTGATTTGGAAGGAATCGAAGCACGCCTGAAATCCCGCCTCGGCTGCGGTCTGGTTGCCGATATCCACCCGACCGATTTTGACCTGCGTATCGGAATTTTGGAAAACAAAGCCCGCCAGCTCGGCGTTGAACTGCCGACCAAGGTTGCCGAATTTCTGGCTCAGAAAATCAGCTCCAATATTCGTGAACTGGAAGGTGCTTTGCGCCGCGTTATCGCCCACTCACAGCTGCTGAGCGACAAAGAAATCACTCTGGACATGACTCAGGATGTTTTGAAAGATATGCTGCGTTCTTATGACAAACGCACCACTATTGATGAAATCCAGAAAAAAGTGGCCGAGCATTTCAATATTTCAGTCAAAGAAATGCAGTCTTCTCGCCGTGCCCGCACCGTTGCCCGCCCGCGTCAGATTGCCATGTATCTGGCTAAACAATTAACCTCCCGCTCTCTGCCGGAAATCGGCCGCAAATTCGACCGTGACCACACAACGGTTATGCATGCCGTCCGCAAGGTTGAGGAACTGATTATCGAGGATACCAGCCTCGCTGAGGATGTTGACGCTTTGAGAAGAGTTTTGGAAGGCTGATTTGAGCTGCCAATTCCTTAATTTCTAAGAGTTAAGCCTCTAAAAAAACTGTTGACGACTCGTCTTTTTATCTTCTGATTTAGCAAGATTATGCTAGAATTATCAGAAATAAAACGACGGGTCGTTTTTTAGTTTAAATTTTTAATGGTAAAAAAATATGAAGTTTACAATTGAACGCGCAAATCTTTTGAAAACTCTGAGCCATGTTCAGAGCATTGTTGAGAAAAGAAACACCATTCCGGTTCTGTCAAATGTGAGAATCGAGGCGATGGAAGACGGTATCAGCTTTAAGGCAACCGATATGGATACCGAAATCACCGAAATCGTTGATGCCAAAACCATTGAAACCGGCGCAACCACCGCTCCGGCGCATATGCTTTATGACATTGTCCGCAAGCTTTCCGACGGTTCTGACGTGGAAATTACTTTCCCTGACGAAAAAGGCCAGCTGACTATTGCTTCCGGCCGTTCCAAATTTGCTTTGTCGACAATCGGCGTTGAGGACTTTCCGGTTATTTCCGGCGACAAACTGCCGGTCAACTTTGTAATGGAAAAAGAAGAACTCAAAGATGTTATTGACCGCACCAAATTTGCCGTTTCAACCGAAGAAACCCGTTATTATCTGAACGGTGTTTATATGCATGCCAAGAAAGAAGGCGATGCCAAAGTTCTGCGCGTAGTTGCTACCGACGGCCACCGTCTGGCCTGTGTCGAATCGCCGCTGCCGAAAGGCGCCGAAGATTTGGCCGGTGTGATTGTTCCGCGCAAAACCGTCACAGAAATCCGCAAACTTCTTGATGACAACAATGCCGACCATATTACGGTTTCAATGTCTGAAAACAAAGTTCGCTTTTCTTTTGAAGATATTACCCTGACTTCCAAATTGATTGACGGTACTTATCCGGATTATGAGCGCGTTATTCCGACCGACAATGACAAAAATTTGGAACTCGGCGTTAAAGAATTGTCTTCTGCCGTTGACCGTGTTTCGGTTGTGGCTGAAAGAACCCGCGCGATTAAAATGATTACCGGCAATTCTAAAGTAACTATTACCACTTCCAGTCCGGATCTCGGTTCAGCTCAGGAAGAACTGGAAGCTAAATATGAAGGCGAATCGGTAGAAATCGGTTATAACTTCCGTTATCTGCTCGATATTCTGAATGAAGTTAAAGGCGATGCCGTCCGCATTTCTTTTGCCGATGCTTCCTCTCCTTCGGTTATTCATGATACAACCGACTCCAGCGCCATTTATGTTCTGATGCCGATGAGAGTTTAATCCGAGAGATAAATGGATAATCTGGCCTTAAAATTACAGGTAAACAACAGTATAAAGTCAGGCGTTTCGCGTCTGACTTTAACTGACTTTAGGAATTATCAGTTTTTGCGCATAAAAGCTGACCTGTGTCCGATTGTTATTACCGGCGAAAACGGCACCGGCAAGACCAATATTTTAGAGGCTATTTCTTTTTTGACGCCGGGACGCGGCTTGCGCGGCGCCAAGCTGGCCGATATCCGCCGTATTACGCCGGCTTTGGTCAGCGATGAATATGCGCCGACGGAGATTTCAAATACCAGTTGGGCGGTTTCATCGACCATTCTGAAAGGCGATGAAGAATTTGAAATCGGCACGGCGGTTGAAAAATCAGCCCGCGAAACCGATGATAATGATATCCGCAGTTTTGAACGGCGAATCGTCAAAATCGACGGCAATAAAATCTCTTCCCAATCAGAACTGGGCAAATATATTTCTGCCGTTTGGCTCACGCCGCAAATGGACAGGCTGTTTCGCGGCGGATCTCAGCCGCGGCGCAGTTTTCTTGACCGTCTGGTTTATGCTTTTGATGTTGAGCATGCCAAACGGACGGCTAATTTTGAACATCTCTACCGCGAATGGTATCAGCTTTTGAAAAACGGCTCCAAAGATAACCACTGGCTGCTGCCTTTGGAAGAAAATATGGCATCTCTGGGTGTGGCGATTGCAGCGGCGCGGCGGGAGCAGATTGCCAAACTCAACACCTTTATCGAGCATGAACCGGACGATGTTTTTCCGAGCGTTATGCTGGAGCTTGACGGCCTGATTGAGAAAATGCTTGATAAAATGCCGGCTGTTGAAGTTGAAGATTTTTACAGAAACCGTCTCAAAGAACAACGCCGGAATATTCTTTATAACGATAATGTCGACGGCGTGAACCGAACGGATTTCAAAGTCTTTTACCGGAAAAAACGCATGCCGGCCGAACTATGCTCGACAGGCGAACAAAAATCACTGCTGGTCAGCATTATTCTGGCGCAAACAAAATCGCAGACGCTGCATCAGGGGTTTGCTCCGGTTATGCTGCTGGACGAAGTCGTGGCGCATTTGGACGACCTCAAGCGCGAGGCTTTGATTGAAAAAATCCGTGACCTTAAGGTTCAGGCCTGGATTACGGCAACGAATCCGGAATTGTTTGCCAGCTTGAGAAATGACGGTATGTTTTTACAAGTCAAAAATAACAAAGCAGAACAAAAATAAAAGAGTTTCAGAAAGCTGAAACTCTTTTATTTTTTACTGAAAAAACGATTTCCAGGTAATACTGACGACAAATAAAGCCATGTGTTCAGCTTCCGGCTTGTCATAATTGAGCAAGTTTTCTTTGGTATGATTCATATAAACCAATTCTTCACCTTCTAAGACAATTTTGCGATTGAACCAGTAAAATTTATCCGGAAGTTCTTGTAAGCCGCAACGTTTGAGAGCGGCAGAAATCAGAGAACTGTGTCCGGTTAACGCATAGCTTTCTCCTTCAAAAGGAATCCGACAATAAAACGGGCCGAGCATGGTGTTATAGATAAAGTCTTGCGCTGCGGCAAAAGTGTTTTCTTTATACATCACCTTACCATAAAAAATCAGCGTTTCCGTTATCCAAATTCCGAAATTAGTCCCTTTAGCAGGCGGATTGGGAGAGGAAAAACCGTCATCGGTAATAAACCAGCCGGGCTTATGCTCTGACTTCAACCATTTTCGGGCTAATGAACAATGATAATCCTTACGAAAATCGGCAATTTCCTGCGCAGAGATATTTTCCCTGTCCATCAGGCTGATAATCTGTTCTAAAGTTTTTTGTTTTTCAGTCATGACAAAAAAATTTAAGCATTAATAAATATGTGAATTGCTTTTGTTATAGCAGAAAAAATTTAAATGACAAAGCCTTAGCGAGAAAAAGACTCTTTTTTCATAACTGGTGACGGTCTGTCAGTTTCAAGAGATTTATTCTGGCTTTTCTCCAGAGCTTCCTGCTTTAAGCCGTCCCGCAATGCCGAGGGTTTGACATCTACAAAATAGCGCTCAACTCCTACCAGCTTATCGGAAGAAGAAGTACCGCCGCGGCTGCCGCAGTATTTGCCCAATTTATTTTCAATGATATGTCTGGAAGCCTTATTATTTTTATCAACGGCAAAGGTCAGTTCTTCAATGCCCAGAGATTGGGCTTTTTCCATAAAATCAGGTAAAACTTTTTGCAAAACGCCGCGAGCCGACGGACGCACAAAATAAGAGGCAACCGACCCGCGCGGCGCCTGATTGTCAAACAGATTATTCCAAACCGGCGACGGTTTCACACCGGCAGAAATTTCTTCATTTTTCAAACGGCGCGGGCGAATCGTCATCTGCCCCAAATATTCGTTATCGCGGACAATCCAATAAGTAAACTCCGGCGAGCATTGGTAACCCTCGTCATCTTTCGGGCGGTCTTTGGTTTGTCGGGCTAAAGAAGTCGCAACCATATCTTTGAAACCGCCTTGCAGTTTGTCAGGATTTAAGCCGCTGATTTCAAATTCTTCAATGGCTTTTTTGACAGCCTGCATTTCCTGCAGTTTTTCGGGATTGTGGCCGGGAGTGCCGGCATAGGTTTCTATTTCCTGCTGCCGTTTTATCAAATCGGCCTGAAATTCGCGCACGGCAGAAACATAACTCTCCGCATATTTCTCATCAGGCGACACTAATTTTATCTGCGGTTCGTTTTCCATGATTCAGACTTCTTTGCTGTTATAAGTTATGGTTATTATAACAGGAAAAAAGATAGGTCACAATGCTTTAGATGGCTCGCTTGCTTTGGCCGCCACTCCGACAAAACCGTCAGCCTGCATATTGTAGAATTTGTAATAGACGCCTTTTTTGCGCAAAAGCGCCGCATGCGTGCCCTGTTCGACAATATGCCCTTTATCAAAAACCAGAATCCGGTCCATTTCGCGCAGCGTCGACAAACGGTGGGCAATGGCTATGACGGTTTTGTTTTTCATCAGGTTGTTCAGGGATTTTTGAATATGTTTTTCACTCTGGCTGTCTAAAGCGGAGGTTGCCTCATCAAAAATCAGAATCGGGGCATTTTTCAAAATCGCACGGGCAATGGCAATCCGCTGGCGTTCGCCGCCTGATAAAACCACGCCGCGTTCGCCGACTTTGGTCTGATAACCGTTCGGAAAAGCTTTGATGAATTCGTCGGCACTGGCTTTTTTGGCGGCTTTAATCACTTCTTCTTCCGAAGCATTAGTCTTGCCGTAACGGATATTTTCCAGCAGCGTGCGGTTGAACAGGCAGACATCCTGCGGAATGGCAGCGATGTTTTTATGCAGCGAATCCTGCGCAATGTCGCGAACATCAATGCCGTTGATTTTGACAGCGCCGTTCTGAACATCAAAATAGCGGGCAATCAGTTTGACAAAGCTTGATTTTCCGGAACCTGACAAGCCGACCAGACCGACTTTTTCACCCGCTTTGATTTCAATACTGAAATCCTTAAATAAATTTTCTTTGCCATTATAGGCAAAATCAACATTTTCAAGACTGATGGCGGCTTTTTTGAATTTTGGCTTTACAGCATTCGGCTTATCTTTGATTTCCGGCTCAACGGCAATGGTTTCCAAAGCGGATTCAATCTGCCCTAAAATGCGGGTCGTATGATTATAACCGAAAGTCATGCCAAAAAATGAGAAAGACAGTTCATAAAACAGTGTATTGGCATAAATGAAAGTGACAACATCGATTTTGCCGCTTTTAAGCATTAAGGCCGAAAGGAAAATAAAACCAAAAACGGAAACAAAAGTCGATAAGTTCAAAATCAAATGAATCCAGCTTCTGATATCAAATTCTTTAATCTGAACCCGACGCAGAATTTTCAATTGTTTTAATAAATTAAGGCGTTCAAATTTAAAATTGGCAAAACTTTTAATCTCGCTGTAGTTAGCAAGGGAATCAACAATCATGCCATTGGCACGGCTTTGTAAATGGCTCGTCGCTTTAGCCATTTCGCGGCGCATTGTTCCCAGTTTGACCCCAACATAGCCGATTGCCAAAATCCAAAGGCTCATAATCAAACAGAACCACGGACTCAGCCAGCTTAAAATGATAAAAGAGACCAGCAACTTGAAAAAATCATATAAAATCTGCTCTGAAATCTTAAAAAATTCCGTAATGCCCGAAGTCAGCTGCGTCACCTTATTGGCCACATTGCCGGACATTTCATTATTAAAAAAAGCGATAGAATGCTTGTTGACATAATCAAAGGCATCACGCGTCGATAAAGTATTAACCCCGGGAATGCTTCTGGCTCCGATAAAGGATGGTATTTCCATAAATATAACACGGCCTATTCCCAAAGCCGCGGCCAAAGACGCAAAATAAAAAACATGTGCCCAGATTTCCGGATTGCCGTATTCTTTGGAAACGGTTTCATAAATTTTGGCAAGGTAATAACTGTCTCTTATACACATCTCCGAGCCCACGAGACGGAGCTACATCTCG
>URWU01000049.1 GCA_900551585.1 uncultured Alphaproteobacteria bacterium
CGAGATGTAGCTCCGTCTCGTGGGCTCGGAGATGTGTATAAGAGACAGCTCGTGCGCATGGGTGATAAAAATCGCCTCGATGTCTTCCTGATAAGCTTCCAGAAAACCCGGATCGGCAAAACCCAAATCAATGCCGGGGAAATCATCATTCAAAAAACCGTAACCGCAGTCGACAACAATAATTTTGCCGTCAACAGCATAAGCATACATATTAAAACCGACTTCTTCGGCACCGCCTAAGGCTACAAAATAAAGCCCTTCTTTATTAAAACAATTCATCTTTTCTTTTTTTCTCTTTCATCTTTGTTACAGGTAAAAGATATCACCTGCATAAATTTTTTCAATCTTTTCGCCGCATTGCAGCAATAATGTTCCGTTGCCGTCCACTCCGGTAAAAATTCCGGTTTTATCACCATTATTCATGTGTACCAGAATTTCTTTGCCGAGGTTTTTGGCGTCTTTCAGCCAGCGGCTGCGAATATCTTCAAAGCCCTGCTGCCGCCACTGACGATAATTTTCATCAAAAGTCTGCATATAAGCTTTCAGCAAACTCAGGCGGTCGGTTGCAAAACCGGAATCTTTCAAACTGCGGGTCGGGTAAATTATCCCTTCAATTTTCGGCGAGGCCACAATATTGACGCCCATGCCGATAACCAGATAATCGCCCTCGCCTTTCTCCAGCAGAATGCCGGAGATTTTGCAATCATTGACCAAAACATCATTCGGCCATTTCAGGCAGATATCAATCTCGGGAAATAAACGCCGCAGAGTTTCCAACAAGCTGAGCGAGACCAGAAAGACCATCTGTCCCATATCTTTCAGCTCAACTTCCAGAGCCATGGACATGAATAAGTTGCCGTCCAGCCCAATCCAGCTGCGTCCGCGGCGACCGCGGCCATTGCTCTGTCTTTTGGCGGTTACGACATATTTAGCGCCATTAGCTCTGCTTGTCAAGGTTTTGGCTTCGTCATTCGTGCTGCCGACTTCTTCACAATCAAGCCACAACCAGTCATTTATCTTATCCATCTTCTCCTCACAAAACCGGGGTCAGCAGCTTATCAAGCTTATCCATTAAAAATCCGGGGTTCAAAATGGTAATCAACACAATCAGAATATTAATGAACAGGCAAATGTAAATCCCTTTGTCGGCGCGGTCAAAATTGCGCAGGCGGTTGTCAAAGAACACCGCTTTAATCACATCCAGATAAGCCGTCATCAACAGCAAAAGTGCAAACATTGCAATTGCCACCGACCAGTAGCGCCCTTCAATTATCAGATTGTCAACAGCGTCAAGCTTGCCCAAAAAGCCCAACATAGGCGGCGAGCCGACCATGGACACGATAAAAATCAGCAACGCAACGGAAATATAAGGCTTCTGGGTGAAAGCACCGGTTATCTCTTCAAGCTTATATAAATATTCGCCATTGCTTTTGAAGCCGAAAAACACCGTGTAGATGCCGGTCATGGCCAGAACATAAATCAGCAGATAGGTAAAACTGGCGGCAACGCTGTTATAATTAAACGAGACCAAAGTTGCAAAAATAAAACCGAGATGATACAGGGTACTGAATGCAAAAAGCTTGCGGATATTAGTCTCCCTTATAGCGCTGATAGCGCCCAGCAGCAATGACAAAAAGGCAAAAGTAACCAAAGCCGGTTTGATAAAACTTATCATCGGGAAGAAAACATTGAGGCACAGATTGACAAGAGCGCTGTAAGCGGCAAACACCGGAATAATTGTAAAATAACCGCTTATCGGCAGGACGCAGACGCTCAAAACCTCGGCAAACCAGAAATGGAACGGTGCCAGCCCGAGCATAAACAGCAATGGTATCAGAATAAAGGCATAGCTTAAAATATTTATCAGGCTGAAAGTTTTCAGAGCGGCAAAATAGTTATAAACACGGTCATAGTCAAAGCTGCCGGTTTGTTCATAAATCAACCCCAGCCCCAAGGCAAACATCAGTGCAAATATAATCGCAAATTGCAAATAGCGTTTGGCAATGACCACGACATCAAAATCATCGTCACTCAGATAAATCATCAGATACTGCGTGGCAAAAGAACCGAGCAGCCCGGCAAAAAGCACCAGCAGGTTATGCGCGGAAATCATCAGCATCAGCGAGAACAAGGAGCAGACGCCAAGCGTATAATAACTCAAAGACGAGCGATTTTTGTTCAGAAACCATTTGCAGGACAAGAAAAACCACGTCAGGGCAAAAGCATAAGTACAGAGTTTGTACAAGGTTGTATAAGTATTATTCGCCCAATAAGCCGGCAGGCCGCTGCGATTGTAAAAGATGATTGTGTCCGCCGCCGCCAAAACAACAAAGATTTTGGCAATGGTATAAAAAGTTTTGGCCGTTTTCGAGGTTCGATAGCGGTTAACCAAAAACATAACCGGCAGGCACAGCAGCAGCAAGAATTCCGGTGATAAGGTAATAAAGTCGATAATCATCATTTTCTCCTTAAGCACCAACCACAAACCACAGCGGTTTGATGAAAGACATCAGCAACACAAAGCATACAAAAAGCATGAAGACAAAAGCCGGTTTGGGTAAATCGAGCACGCCGCCGGCATCAACACAGCATTTTTCGCGGTTGCGCAGGCGGAACAGCTCCTGCAGCAATGCCGCCGATACCAAAATCAGCGAAATGACAACAATCATGCCCATTTTAATATTACCGCTCAAAAGGTTGGATAATATCAAAAAGTTGTTCAAAAACAATGATGACAACGGCAAGCCGATTCCGGCCAGCGTCATGAAAGAATAAATAACCGAAAGCCGCGGATAAGCGCAAAGCAGTCCATCATCGCCGACACCCAGACATTCCTGCTGCTTTGCCAGATAATTGGAAATAACCTCAATGCCGGAAACGATAATCAGATAGCTGAAGAAAGAGAAGCCAATATTGAGCAGAATGACATCATTACGGGTCAAAATGCCCAGCAGATACATAATATAATAAATGGTGATATAGGCAAAAAGCTTATACTGGCGGTCTTTATTGATAAAGCCGATCAGGGCGATAAACAGCATGGTAATCACGCCGATAATCTGCAACAGCAGGATATAATCGCTGAGATTGTCCGGCAGTTTGTTCGGCAAAAAGCGGACAAAGCCGTATACTCCGGTCAGAGGAATGATACTCGACACAATGAAAACCAACGGATTTTTGATATTGGCATTAATTGAGGAAATCCAATAGTGGAACGGCCAAATCGGAATACGCGACAGCAGCGACAGGAAAATAGCCCCCCAGATAAAATATTCAATGGGTTTGGAAGGCGTCATCAGACTCAACTGCTGCAACTCGACCATACCGCCCTGATAATTGAACAGCACGACCGTAGCAACGAAAAAGATGACGGCTCCGAGCATATTGTAAAGCAAAAAGCGGTGAATGAGGCCGCGGCGTTTGATTTCGCCAAACATGCCCATCAGCATAAACAGCGGCAGGAGCATGGCTTCAAAAAAGATATAAAACGAGAAAATATCGGCAGCAACAAAGAAACCGGTCACCATACTCAAAAATAACAAAGAATAAACCATCAATGATTTTTGCTGCTGGATATGATTGCGAACCCCGATAAAACCGATGATAAAAGCAATATGCAGCGCCAAAATCATCAGCAGAGAAAAGACATCAACCCCAAACATAATATTAATATCCGGCGACTCTAACCAGTTAAAAGTCTCCGTCAGCTGAAAACCCGGTTTGTAAACCTCTATCAGCATGAAAATGCGCCAAATCATGACAATATTGGCAATGACGGCAAAAAGGCTGACATTAAAAACATTGCGGGTTGAACCGTCTTCGGCGTCTTTGGCGGCCAGAGCAAACAGCATGCCCAAAAACGGAATGGCAATAATCAGAGAGAGTAAGGAAAAAGTGTTTAACATTGCCCTAGCCTTTCACATAATAGTATAAAACCATGACAGCAACACCCAGCAGGCTCAAACCAAGATAGCCGGCAAACGAGGCTGAGTTAAGTTTTCCGGCCGTGCGGACCAGAAAAGCCGTTCCTTCGTTCAGCGAACTGATAATCGTGCGCTCAATCAAAATGAAATCGACCAGCAGCCATAAAATGCGGCCGATGATTTTTATCGGCGTCAAAATAATGACATCATAAAGTTTTTCAAAATAGTCTTCTTCCTGAATGGCCTCAAAATCGGACAAGGCTTCCAGTTTGCGGAAAGGATAGACAACAATCAGCAGCAAGAAACCCGAAAAAATGTAGAATACCAGCGGCGGATAATAGCTGTTGTGTCCCATTAATCCGGCAATCAGCAAAATAACCGGCAGCAGCAGATACCAGCCGGGATTTTTCAGCAGCGCCATCACGCGTTCGTCAGCGTGTTTCTCGCCAAAATAAACCTGATGATACAAATGCGCCAAGGCAATAATCAAAAAGGCAATAATCGCCGTGCCGCTGTTATACAATGTCTCGGTGCAATGCGACAGAATGGTCTGAATGACAATAAAAACCGTCAGCAATGACAAAACGAACGTAAAACGCAAGCCTGAGATAAAGCCGCCCATTTTTGAGACATAGAGCTCATAAGACGAGGCCTGAAAAATCAGATAAATATTGAGGCTCAGCAGATAGCTGCAAATTATCAATGCCGGAAGCTGAACATAAAAATCCAAATGGCCGAACGAAATCAGGACATACATATAACTGTAGAACATCATGGCAAAATAAACGGTCTTTTCTTTGATGTTGTCAATGACCATTGAATTGAGCGCCGCCCAGACAACCGTCAAAACCGCCAAAATCTGAATCAGCGGAATTGAATAGCCGGAAACGCTTATCAGCGGCAGGGTTTTAATCAGGATAACCAAACCGGCCAAAGGTGTTGAAGCGCTTAAAATATAAATCATCCGGTTAAAATGCAGATAACTCAAATCAAGCAGCTGATTGTGAAATAACAGCAGCCCCGATTTTAGGAAAACGCTTACAATCAGCAAAATGGCGACCAAATCGCGATGAGCGCCGAGCTTTTCAAATTTTGCCAGCTCGCTCAAGTCAAGATTGCCGAGAAAACCGTAAATTATGGCAAAAACCGTGAATAAGCACGTATCGGCAATCAGATTATAAAACACATATTTGCGGCGCGCTTCGACTTCATTGATAATATAATAGCCGACAACGCCGACCATACAGCTGCTGATTAAAAGCTGAATCAGGTTATCGCTGCATAAAAGCAGAATAAAAGCCGCCAGATTAAGGAGAAACATTCCCGATAAGTGCACTTTTTTGGTTTCATCAGGGTTGAAAACGGCTATCAGCATCGCAATCCATGAAACCAGAAAGACAGGAAAAATCTGCGCATAGTTTTGTGAATTTGACGACAGATTAATATCAACGTGCAGAGCCTGATATCTCAGCCAATGATAAGAAAAGCCGGTGTTGGTGCCGACCTGCCAGTTTTGAAAAAAATAAAAGAAAACCAGCCCTGCCGCTGCCCAAACCAGAAAAGCCGCCGCTTTGTTATAGCGGATATTCGGAAACAGCCCGGCTGCACAACCCAAGGTCAGCAGAACTAAAAAAGTGTTTATAATCATTAACTTTCAGCGCCTTAATTTAATATAAATTATTGTCAATATAACAAAAATTGAGGCTTTTTAAAGCTCTTATTGCCGGTTATGAAGACCTAAATGACAATGCTGATGATAAAGGTAATTAAAATAAACAACATCAGCAGTAAACCGGTGATAATCAAAAACGGCGACGACCCGGTTTCAACCCGCAGGCGCCAGTTGGCCACAAAAACAGCCAGATAGCTCACCAGATAAGCGCCGCTGGCCAAATTGACAATTGCGCTAAAGTCAAAACAGACGGTTGCTAGCCATATCAAAACCGTGGTCAACAGATTGCCGAACGTGCCGAAATGCCATAATTTTTTAACATAGAAATAGGGCAAAATTCCCTCATGAGCCAAAGAATGGGTTATTCTGAAAATGCTGAAATAAGTGGCGTTAATTCCGGTAACAAAAGCAATAAAAGCCGTCAGATACAGCAGCCAATATCCCCACTGTCCCATCAGCTTGCCGGCAACGATTGCGACGGCAACATCAGCATTCCGGCGCAGTTCGGACTCAGGAATATAACTCAAAACAACAAAAGCCAGCCCCATATAAAGCAAGATAACAATGATGATGGTCAGGAAAATACCCCAGGCAATTGTTCTTCGGGGGTGGCGCACATCTGCCGCCGCATTGGTTATGATTCCATAACCGGCAAAAGCAAAAAAAGTTATGCCGACACTGCCGAGAAAAGCAATCGGTGTCGGGTGAATATCTCTAAAATCGGGGGCATAATCCAGCTTTGCCACGGCAAAAACAACCAAGCTTAATAAAATCAGCAGTTTGACAGCAACCAGAAAAGTTTCGGTTTTACCGACGTCCGATGAACCGAGCATATTCAAAAAAGACAAAGCAAAAATTAAAATAGTGGCAAAGAGATTGACGGTAAGCCCGTAATTAAACGTCTCGCCCAAAAAATTTGCGGCATAAATACCGAAAGATTTGGCCATCATCGAAATCGACACGGCCGAGGTAATGACATAAATCAGCGTCAAAGTTCCCGAAACGGCTTTGCGCGGATAAGCAATACGGAAGTAATCCGTCAAGCCGCCGGAATCCGGATAGCGACCGGCCAGTTTGGCATAAGAATAACCGGAAAACAAGGCAGCAACACCGGCCAAAACAAATGACCAATAAGTCATGGCTCCGGCTTGGAGGATTACCTGTCCCAACAAGGCAAAGATTCCGGCGCCGACAATGGAGCCTATTCCCATTGCGACTAAATTCAAAAGATTAAGCGGGTAAACTTTTTGTGTTTGTGTTTTGACTGCAGTATTTTCGACCATGGTTTCCTCGTTATTTCAGCAATTGATATAATGAGGAAAAGCCTGAATTCAATAAGCGTTTACGGCAGCCATTCAATAATCGGCGGCAGAGGATTATTCCGGCGCCAGAGCATAAATTCATCAAAAGTCAGAACGCCGTCGCGGATAACGGCCAGATAATATTCAATTCCCATAATTTTAACATCTTCCGGGGTTTGATATTTCAAAGTTAAAACCGTCAGGCGCTGTTCCGGCGTGATTATACTGCGAATCCGTTCCGCCACTTTTTCAAAATAACCGTCATAAGCCGACCCTTTGAGAATATGCATCATATCAATCTGCCACTCGTCGCCGTTTTCTTCCCGATACCAGGCGTGCCATTCCAAACAACTGTCCGGTTCAGTTAACAGATTGGCATAAGTCACGCGGCAGATATGCGGGTTTTGTGCCAATTGGGCAATTGCGGCATAACTTTCGGCAACAGAAAGTTTATCCGTATAAATATGAAAATCTATGTCCCGATGTTTCATCAGCAGGCCCATGTTGAGCGAACCGACCAGATTTATCGTTGCGCCGATTGACTGCCAGGCCTCAATAACGCCGGACTCTTTGATGACCTGACGGGCTCGCTGCTGATTATCCTCTGCCAGCTGTAAAATTTTATGCATTTTATCAATCCTTATGATTATTGATGACAGCGATTAAGCGCTGCATCGGCCAGCTCAAGTGCTTTCCGTAATGATAGAGGATATAATTATGGTTTATCATCGGTTTTACGTCAACATCCAATTTGACCAGACGGCCTTCCGCCAGTTCACGGCGGACAATGATTTCCGGCAGAACGCTGATACCGATATTCTGCAAAGCCCCCTGAATCAAAGGCTGCGAATTAACACTTGTCCACACCGGCTCTGCTTTGAGATTATGAAGCAGCATGACGCTGTCAAAAGTTTCGCGGATTGCACTGCCTTTTTCGCGGAGCAGCAGGCGCTGCGAAATGATTTCCGATAAAGGTATTTTCTTTTTATGAGCCAACTCATGCTCCGCTGAAGCGATAAAACTGATTTCATAGGAAGCAAAATCAGTTTGATAATAGTTCTTATTGGGAACCACACCTTCATAAAGGGCAATGTCAATTTCATTATCATCAAGCAGCTTTTCTATGTGAATCGCGCTGTCGATGGTTACCGTCAAAGGCGTTTCCGGACAAACGGTATTAAACTCTTTGACAAACTGCGGCAGCCAGAAATTGGCAATTGTCAGGCAAGAGCCTATCCGCAGCGGCTGATGCGAATTTTTGTCATACCAGCCATAGCGCAATTCATCATAAAGTTCTAACAAACGGCTGCTTTTTTCCAACAACAATTTTCCGGCGGCGCTCAGATAAATCCGGTTGTTTATCCGGTCAAACAGCCGCACCCCCAAAAAGCTTTCCAAGCCTTTTATCACATGGGAAACTGCCGGCTGGGTCATATTGAGCCTTTCTGCCGTTTTGGTAAAATTAAGTTCCTCGCTGAGAACCTTAAAAATTTTCAACTCGCGGATATTCATCTCTTCATCATTACTTATTAGTTATAACATTTATAAAATAATATAATTTTATTTATAACAAAGCAACAGTTATAATGAAAATTAAGGAGATAAAAATGACTTTGGAAAAACTCAAACTTTTAGGCTGGCTGTTTAAGACCGATATGTTTATCAGCAGTTTTACTTTTGGCGGCGGCTATGTTGTTCTGCCGATGATACGCAAATATTTTGTTGATCAAAAGCATCTGTTCAGCGAAGACGAGCTGATGGATATGGCGGCCGTGGCGCAGTCTTCACCGGGGGCAATTGCCATTAATCTGGCGGTTTTATGCGGAAAACGCGTTGCCGGCTGGCCGGGGATTCTTGTTGCCGGTATCGGTGCCGTTCTGCCGCCGCTGATTATCCTGTCCATTGTCTCAGCCTATTATAAAGCCATGATTGCCAACGAGACAATCGCGGCGCTGCTCAAAGGCATGGAAGCCGGCGTCGCGGCTCTGATTGCCGATGTTGTCTGGTATATGAGCTGTCTCTTATACACATCTGACGCTGCTGAC
>URWU01000050.1 GCA_900551585.1 uncultured Alphaproteobacteria bacterium
CTGTTTCACTCTAAGTTTTCTCAAGCAAAAGTCAAGTTATTTAGACATTAATTTTCATTTTCAGACAAAAAAGAAGCCGGATATTATCTTCCGTCATTACCTGCTTTGCCTAAAGCTGCTTTTTGCAAAGATTTTTCATATTCTAATGCACAAGCCGGAAGTTCCGGATAAGAAACCAGACAGCCTGACGAGGTCATCAACAGCGTTTCCTCCGGTATCAAATCTCTAAACCGGCCGTTTTCATCGGCAATCTGCGGTTTTTCATAACAAATGACCGCCCCTTTGACCAAGTCGCATTGCATACGGCGGACATAACGGCTGCCTTCTTTCATCAGATAGGGCGCCGCACATTCAATTCCTTCAAGAGTAGCCAAATGTTCCAATTTATGGCTGTCATCTTCCCACGGATTCCACAACATGGTAACCGCCATATTTTTACCGTCGTTATAAACCAGCGGATTAGCCGAGCTGACGGCATATTTCAACGGACTATTATGGTGAACGCTGGTTTTTCCCGGCCACTCGCCTTTCACCAGCAAATGGGCTGCCAAGTTTTCCGGATCTGAGGCATTTTCCTTAAATTCCTTGACAATCTGCTGGCTGCGCGCGCTGTTCATTTTTTTAAACTCATCCCAGCCGTAAGCGGTTTTCATGGCCTCAATCGTCTCTTTCGCATCAAGTGCAATCGACTTGTCAAAAAAGATTTCCATATAATTAACAAACAGAAAATCGTCTTTTTTCCAGGAATGTTTCTTTTTCAAAAGCTCAATATTGCTGCCGGCCGGAACCTCGACATATTTGGAAAACAGAGCATCTTCTGCCGCCTGGCTGTCCATCTCTTTGCTGAGACAAGCCAGCAGTCCGACTGTCTTATATTGTTTTTTATAAGGAGTCATGACATTCAATTTTCCGTCTGTTTCCTGCCCGTCCAGAACTTTGCCGATAAGCGGCTGATAATTACGGTCTTCCCCTAAAATCTGTCCCGCTTTTTTCGCATTATTCTGCAAATATTGACGGTCAACGGCATTCAAATTGCTTCTCGGCGGCGTAAAATCCAGCTTAAAACCGTCTGCCAGACACCGCAGCATTGCCGTCAAAGGCTTAGATTTCAAACCATTCGTCTTATCAATGGTAAATTCTTTGCGGCGAATATGAAAACCGAGCTCTCGATGGATTTCATCCATTTTTTCAAGATGGGCCACCTCAACATTACCCAAAGCATAAAGCTCGGTACTGCGGAATAAAATCAGCTTGGCCAAAGGCTTTGATACCGTAGTCCGGCACTCATCCAACGCCTGCTTAACCGTTTTTTCGCCGCTGAAAAGCTGCTCACTCAAAACCTTATAAAAATTATCGGTCGCACGAGCCTTGATTTTATCATAATAGTTTTCGGAAACATCATTCCACAAAGCATGATCCGTTTTCAATGCCCTGACCAGCTGACTTTGCAAGTTTTGGACAACACCGGCGCCGTTTCTGCCGTTCAAAGCCATTAAAAAACCTGAGAATTTCTGACGTTTGCTGCTTTCGGCCGCATTCTTTCCGCAGCCCGGAGCTATTAAGCTGATAATCTCTCGCGGCGGCAAAGCGTTTATCTTATCAGATAAACTGCTCTGCAAAATCTTGGCTTTCAGTTTGATAATCTGCTCCAAATCGCTGTTAGCCGCCGCCAGTTTTTGTTTTTTGGCTGCCCGGTTATAAAAAGCATATTTTTCACGCAGTTTTTGCAGCAGCTCTTCCGCTTTGTCATTTTTCCCGGCACTTAAAAAGATATTATAAGCTTTCAGTTCTTCTTGATAAGCCGCAGACTTTTCCTCATCGCCGCTCAAATCTCCGGCACCGACCAGTTTGTTAAAATCTTTTTCTTTCAGGCCGCCGCTTGTTTTGCCTTCTGATTTTTCTTGCCGGACAAATTCAATACCGTCACTGCTGTTCAAAAGATTATAAACTTCCATCACTTTTGATTTTTTAGCCAAATCTTCGGGCGTATTACCGAAAACGAATGAATTTTTATAGGTTTTGAACAATAAAACCGCGGCATGCTTGTCATCAACCGGAGCCCGCAGATATTGATTTTTCCCGTCAACATAAATCTGCGCGCCGCTGATATTTTCAATATTCTGCAAAACATGGTTTTCTTCCGGCGAGAGCGCTGTCTTTTTAGCCATACGCAGCTTATATTCTTCAATAATAAAATTCTTGATACGCGCCAGTTTCGCCGTATCGCTTTTTTTCTGTGATGTTTCTTTTTTCTGCTTAAGATTGATTTTAGACGCCTGTTTAACCAGCTCGTTAATACCGGACGTATCAATTCCGCCGCCGGCATTGTCCAGCGCTGCCAGTTCGGCTGTCGTTTTTTGCGACAATTCAACCGATTTTATCAGCTTCTCCAAAGCTTCATTTTGTTCTTTATCGGCCAGAAAAGCCAGCTCCGGAGCCGACAGCATTTCTTTCAGCCGGCGGATATTTTCCAGACTCCCCGCCTGTTTTTGCTTATCTGACGGGTTAAATTCAACGGCTTTCAGAAGCTTTTTTCTGATTTCATTGCCGATAATCTCATCTCCGCATTTATTATTTTCGGCATAAAGCAGATATGCATCGACAAAATTTTCCATGGCTTTTTCATAAGCGGCAATTTCTTTTCGTTGATTAACGGCCTCAACAGAATCCTGCTTTTCGCTTTCCGAAAAATCTTTCAATCGCTCATAAAGCTCTTGAGCATCCACCTTGGCCAGGGCCTGCATATTGATTTTCAATTGATAAAAAACTTCTAATTCGTCTACTTTAGTCATGATCCGTCCTTAGGCAAATACATAATATAATAGATTATACCTTAAAAATTAATTTTTTCAAAATATTTTTTCGACAAAATTTTTCGAAAATAATGCTTGCTTTCACGTTAAAATTGTGCTATTTCTTATAAGCTAAAATTAATAATTATGGATAAAAACAAACTGGCCGTAAGGCCGCAACTCATGAGCTTAGACTTCTTTGCCAACAGATTTTTAATCAGCAAAGAAAACCTGAGCTGGGCTGTAGAAAAAATCACCACAGAGGATGATATTTTCTACACCCCTGTTATAAAAATCTTAAACTCCCAACTTTTCATCGATATCAAACAGGATATCTTGGGAGAAATTAAGAGCGTCTTCGGAAAAAAAATTGAACTTTTGTCTGCCACTCTTCTTGAACAAGACACTGATTATCATTTTATCGCCAAAGAAAAAACGATAATCCTGTCCAAACAGGAAGTGGAAAAGCTTTACGAAAACAAATTCGTAAAAGCAGGAGATTTAAAGTAACATGTTTTCTGAATCTTCCCAAAGAAACCGCCGGTTAACCACACCCGCGGTTTTTTTATATAACCAAATCACTAAAAATCCGATTCATTTCCGTTATACTTAATACTAATCTCTGCTCCTAAAACTTGAATCAAGCTCCCTCAAGAGTAAATCTGTAAAAAATATTTCACAGTTCGGAGTAGTTATCTATCATGAAAAATTCCACTTTTCTTCTGGTTTCATCTTTTGCCGTTATCTCTTTTTCCGCAGAATCTCAGGCTCAATTAAACTCTGTGATAGATGAAGGAGCCGGTAAATTTTCAGCAGCAATCGCCGGAAATTATAATCCCTTTGCCCCCACAGGCACAATCTCCAAATTCAATGCCGCTAACGGAGCAGTCGTAGCTATTGACGGGCCGTTAACCGCTGTCGGCAATGCCAGTTCGGGAACAGCCTGGAATGTCATTGATGTCCGCAGCATTCCCGGTAATCAGACTGAAGTCTCAATTAACGGCAATTTAAACTTAACCTATGCCCCCAATACCTATGTCCAAAGCGGAACACCACTTCCCGACGACCCGAATTTTCCCAGTCTGCCGATACCGGGTGACACAGATGATGACTCCGATCCCGACGGCAATGATGTCCCGACGCCGGATGCCGATCCTCGTGCCAACGACACCGCCAGCAATGGTATCTATATCAATCAGGGAACTGTCAATCTTAACGGTAACTCAACACTTTCCGGCGGTCCAGGCTATGCCAGCAATCTGGGTAAGAGTGCCATCTTTAATATTGGAGGCACCTTGAACGTGAATGGCGATTTGACCGTCAATGTAACCGGCGGCAAAGGCATTTATGCCAGTAACGCTATAGTAAACATGAACTCAACCAGTAATGTTCCCTATCTTTATACCGTCAACAATTCTTCAAACCAGCGCGGTATTGATGCCAACAACGGCTCAAAAGTCAAGATGGACATGATAAAAATGCAGGGAACCAGCTCGTCATCAAACGGAATAGGAATCCACGCGACCGGTCTCGGAACCGAAGTTTCATTTATGGGCGGCTCATTTAATGAAAATTACACCTCCCGCCCAGGCGCCACAGGCCTCTGGGCTCAGGGTCTGGCCAAAATTGATGTAAAAGGTTATGATAATGGTTCCTTAACCGCCAATGCTTCCGGAAACAATGAAAAATCAGTTTGGGCTTTCGGCGGTGGTCAAATAGATATCAACTCTGAAAAACATGCCAATTTTATAACCAACATCAACACCTATTCTTCACTACAGTTTTTACGCAAAGGTATGAATGGTGTCACCGCCGGTAGTTTGGGCGCAAAAGACTCTTCAGGCAATATAATTGACGCTCCGGCACGTGTTGGCTCAAAATACGGCAATGCAGCGGTAAACATTTACGGCGAAACCCATATTAACGTTGCCGATGCCGGCGGTTACGGCATAAGAGCCATGGGAGACGGCGCACAAATTAACTTAAAAACACTTAGCGGAGCCGGACGCAGCAGTGTTTTTGCCAAAGCAACTGCCATTAATTTTGCCTTCGCTGACGGTTACACTTTAGACACTTCCAACAATTTGCTGACCGGCGGCCAGCAAATCAACATTGAAAATACCGACATCACTCATGACGGAACCTCCTCCTATCTTAGCGGTAATCTGATTCAAGTCGGCGGCACAACAATTTCGGCTAATGACGGCATGAATACCGGAATTATGCAAGTGCCTGACGCCGTCACCAATGCAACTTTAAATCTAAAAGATTCCACCGCGTTTGCCGTAGACGGCAAAGATTTGATGAATGTCGCCAACTCAACCTATGGCGGTACAACGGCAAACAGCAGTATTGCATTTAATGCCGATAATTCAACTCTAGTCGGCCACATATCAACTGCGGCAGGAAGCACATCAGGGCTTAATTTAACCAACGGTTCTGTTTGGTATCTGACCTCGGGAGATACAACAGCCAATAACGGTAAAGCTTCCAATCTAAGCAGCCTGACAACGGCAAGCGGTACCCATGTTTATTTGAACAGCAAGGATTTGTGGCTGACACGGTCGTCTAATCAACCCACAAACTACAATGAATTAACTGTCGGGAAACTGGACGGCACAGGCGTTTTTCATTTTCATACCGATATTGAAAACGGCCAAACAGACCGCCTGATTGTTACAGACAACAGCTCAACCGGACAACATATAGCTCATGTCAAAAATGACGGAGCACAAAATACTGACGGCAGTGAAGTCCTGCATATCATAAAGACAGAAGGAGGTCCGACCTTCAAACTTCAAAATGACGCTCTTGTTGAACTTGGCGCTTATACTTATGGTTTACGGCGTAATGCTGATGACCCTGAAAAATGGGAACTCTATCATGTTGCCAATTCCTCAACTTCTGAAACTTTTAACACCTTCATTCACACGAACTATCTGTTAACCTATCTTGACACGCAGACTCTTCTGCAACGCATGGGTGAACTCCGCTACAATAAACCTCGGAATAACCTCTGGGTCAAAGGGATAACCGGTAAGTTAAATTCTTTCGGCCGTGAACTCAACAACGGTTACAAAATGGATTATGACGGCATTCAGGCCGGTTTGGACTTTGCCGACAGCGAAAATCGCAACGGCCAGCTGTATGGCGGTGTTATGCTTGGTATTATTAATGCCGATCAGGATTTCCGGGACGGGGACGGAAGTGCAGATAACCTGCATGCCGGCATTTACGGTGGCTATATGGCCGATAACGGCTTTTACTATGACGCCGTACTGAAATATTCGCGCTTAAAAAACAAATTTAATGTCTTAGATTCGGCCCTTGACCGCGTCACCACCAGCGGACGGACCAATGCCTATACTGCTTCCTTGGAAACAGGTAAACGCTTCTGGAAAGACAACTGGTTTATTGAGCCGCAAATCCAAGCCAGCTATACCTATCAACAAGATTACTCATCAACAGCCAGTAACGGACTGCATGTTGATTTCGATTCGTACAATTCATTATTATTGAGAGGAAGTGCTGTCCTTGGTTATGAATTTCATCAACAAGACCACTTTACTCAGGTTTATTTCAAAACCGGTTATATCAGGGAACTGCTTGCAGATGATATCAGCTATCGCATAAATAATGGCAATAAACATAAAAATGACTTCAGCGGCGGCTGGTGGGAAAATGCTCTTGGTATTAATGCCCGTTTTGGTGAACACCATAATATTTACGCTGAAGCCGGCTATAGGACGGGAAACCTGTTCAACCAATATCAGGCTGATTTAGGTTACCGCTACGAATTCTAAAATATTACCTTTTCACCTTGATAAACTGTGTTTAATAGCCATATTAAACACAGTTTTGATAATGAGGATAGACAATGAAAAAATTATGGCTGCTGTTATTTTTTATGCTTTTCAACCTGAATACCGTTTTGGCGCAAGTTTCACCGGTCACGCCGCCGCCACCGGTTGATTATGCCAAAGTCAATACAGCCTTGGATAAAGTTTCAAAGCAGCTGAACTCGGGCAAAATAACAGCCAAAGAAACCAGCGACTTTTTGCAGACCATTAATCAAATCCAGGATCAGGTCAACATTGCCCGAACCCAAAGCTCCAATGAGCTCGATAGTATCCAGAAAAAACTCAATGCTCTCGGCCCTGCTCCCGAAAACGGTCAAAAAGAACCGGCGGCCATTGCCAAACAGCGCAAAGAATTTTCCGCTCAGGCCGATAACCTCAAAGCATCAATCACTCAGGCCGACCTTGTCAAAACCAAAATCGAAGAACTCAGCAGCCTGATTTTGAAAATCCGTAATCAGGAACTCTTAAATAATATTCTTGTCAAACAAAGTTCCATCTTTCATCCTCAGGAATTCTGGGACTCTCTGGTCAGTTTTGCCGGCTTTCTTTATGATTTGGCCAAATCGCCGCACAGCTGGTACCAAAATCTGTCCGCCGACCAGCAGAATCTGGTCAAAAGCAATGTCATTTATGTGGCCTTGTCCATGCTCGCCGCCCTGATTGCCGCCATGTTTCTCAGCCGTTATATCAAAAAATGGTTCGGCTATAAAAAAGCTATTGAGCGTCCGGATTATTCGCAAAAAGTCCGTGCCGCCTTGTGGATGCTGGTAGCCCGCGGTGTAATTCCCGCGGCTATCATCGGCGCATTTTTACTCTGGCAGCGCAGCAATACCCTGATTAATGACGGTTCTTTCGGCATTTTGCTGCGCACCGGCGCCCTTTATCTGCTCTATTACTATCTGTCAAAGGCCATTGTCCGCGTCACGTTCACGCCGTTCAGCCCCAAATGGCGCATTATCGAGGTCAATGACGATAAAGCCCGTTCGCTCAATCAGGCACTGATTTTCTCAATCGCCGCCATTTGCTTTGTTTCCTTTTTTCAAACGCTTGCCGCGCAAATGGAATATAATTCCGACATCATTTATTCTTTGAAAATTTTTGCCAATGCCGTTAAAGCCTTTTGTATCATAATCGTTGCCAAACGTTTTTTGTACGACAATCAGGATTTGAGCGACGAGCAGATTGCCGCTGCCGACAGCGATGACGAAGACGATGTCGGTGAACTGTCTTTATCATCAAAAGTCAGCCTCACCATCACTTTTTTCATGATTGCCGCTTTTTCTTTATCTTTATTCGGTTATATCCGCTTATCAGAGTTCATTGTTAACCGTTTTATTGTCTCGGCTTTGGTTATCGGCGCATTTTATATCTTTGACAAACTGATTCGCGTTTTGTTTCATCAGATTTTGCTGTTTAAATTTTGGATACGCACTTTCAAAATCAACCGCCGCTCACTGGTCAAATCAGAATTCTGGTTCGGTTTAATCCTCACGCCGCTGCTGTTTATCCTCGCTTTTCTGGTCCTTTTGGCCGTATGGGGCGTTTCGGTAGACATCCTCATCAGTAACGTCAAAAACTTTCTGGTCGGCTTCAATATCGGCGGCATACGGATTTCAATTACTTCTATCCTGCTCGGCCTGGTCAGCTTTTTTGTCAGCATGGCATTCGTCAAACTGCTCAAAAACAGTCTGGCAACCGGTAATTTAAGCAAAATTGAAATGGACGAAGGCGTCCGCAACTCGGTCATCGCCATCGTCGGCTTCATTGGTTTTGTCATTTCGGCTCTGGTTGCCATCGCCGTCATGGGCGGCAGTTTTGCCAGTCTCGCCATTATTGCCGGTGCTTTGTCTTTCGGCGCCGGCCTCGGCTTGCAGAATATGGTCAGCAACCTTGTCTCCGGCATGACAATCCTCTTCGAACGGCCGATAAAAATCGGCGACTGGATTATCATTAACGGTCAGGAAGGCATTGTCAAAAAAATTAACATGCGCTCAACGGAGCTCGAAACCTGGAGCAAATCGCATATCATCATTCCCAACTCCGACATTCTATCACAAAGCGTCACAAACCTCACTTATTCCAACCGCATGGGCCGTGTTGAGATTCAGGTCGGCGTCGGCTATGACAGCAACATTGAGCAAGTCAAATCCACTTTGCTGGAAATTGCCAAATCAACTCCCAATGTCATGGCCAATCCGGAACCGAGCGTCGCCTTTACCGCCTGTCTCTTATACACATCTCCGAGCCCACGAGACGGAGCTACA
>URWU01000051.1 GCA_900551585.1 uncultured Alphaproteobacteria bacterium
GAGATGTAGCTCCGTCTCGTGGGCTCGGAGATGTGTATAAGAGACAGGTATTTGTGTGTGTATGTTTATTTATTTTCCTTTCATGTCATAAGGAACATAAACTCCAGACAGAAGCAGGTGAAAGCAGTTTCCCAACTATTTCGATGGAACGATCTTTTACCCCGACATCTTTTGTTATTAACGGATTGGATATTATCATTTATGACAATAGCGACAGTATTAAATACACAGGGGAAACAATTACGGCTGAAGAAGGTATAACCTATTCTACAGAAGGGTTGCTAGAGCATTTCATTATTTGTCCTCGTTTTGTAAGGATAGAAAATGGGGATACAATTTTCTATGTTGAGAGAGAATTGGTGTATAAAGATTACAAAGTCAGGTATAAAACTGAATTTAGCAAGAATCGAATATACAAATGTGCTTTAGATAGGATTGAAAATGAAGAAGCCGCCATTGATGTCGATAAAACGCAAGAAGGCGGTAAAGAAGCTTTCGTCAGAAGGAATTAAAAAAACAGGTTAACCAACAAAAAAGAGTGTTGAAGACAAAATCTTCAACACTCTTTTTTGTGCTCCGCCGTTGTCATAAAAATATCATATTTTTTGTCTAGCTACAGTATCCATAATATGTTATAATTAAGTTCTTAAAGCTCTTATTCTGTTTGTTATTATATTTGGTTATCCCATTCATAATACTGCTGATAAGAGCTTTCTTTTATTGAACTAACTTATTGTCGAACATAAAAAATTTCATTATGGAAACGTTCATTATCATATTCTGTATTTTGCTGGGACTTTTTATTCTTCTTTTGTTAGTGGCTGGCTGCTATTGGCTTTATATGAATATTGTCATGCTTTTCGATCCCAATTGCCGAAAGCTGAAAGAAGGAAGAATATCTAAAATTGTGTCTGTCCGGACACCATTCAAAGGCTTGAGCGAGGAACAAATTCTCGAAAGGATTTTGGAAAAAGGAACGGATATAAAAGTAACGATTCGTCTTCAAAACGGCCAAACTCTGCGAGGCGGTTTAAACCATCTGGATTTGAAGAGAGGAGACAATCTTCGTTACACGCTTAAGAGAAACTTTAACGGCGGCCCTGAAAAATACACAAATGAGATATATTTGTGGCGGGTGGAGTAGCTGCCGAGTATTAACATTAAAACAAAGATTATGAAAGAGGCATTAAAAGACATTTTACACGGCGCTTTTATCGGGTTAGCCCTCCTCGCCGTTTTATTTGCGTTGCTTCTTTACCTGACATGGTAATTCATAGAGAAGAGTGTTGAAGATTTTGTCTTCAACACTTTTTTTGTGCCATAACTGTAACAAAAGTATCACAATTTTTGTCTAGACGGTACCAGTGATAAATGTTATATTGAAGTTCTAAAAGCTCTTATTCTGTTTGTTATTATTTTTGGTTAATCCACTCATAATTACGGCAGAATCAGAGCTTTTTCTTATTTTGAAACAGTTAATTCAAATATAAATTTTAATTCCAATCATCATGAAAAAGTTTATTACATTTGTCGTTTTATTCGTGTGTGTATTATGTGCAAATGCACAAGTAAAAAATTATCGTTCAGTTGTGCCGGTTCTTTGCGAGGGTAAAATTATGTTTTCTCTTTGCGAGGTACAAATATCTGAAAACAAAGCCTCGATTTATATTGACGAGAAGTTAGTCAAAGAGCAAACAGGAACATTTGATACAGAGATAAAATATACTGCAGCTCAAACTAAAAACAATGAGTTTGAACTGGCGACTTTCTCCTCTGCAGAAAATGCAATGTCATTTCAATTGCTTTCCGGGAAAAAAGTTGCAGAAGTGCAGTATATGTGTCTCAACACTAATCCGGTTTCTACAAGAATAGAAGATGAATATCTTGAAAAAGTTATGAAAACCAAAGATATCTTCTTCTAGAACGATAAACGACTAAAAAAAGAGTGGCGGATTTTCCGTCACTCTTTTTTTGCGTAAAATGTTACTTATTCTGCAATCATCTGTCGGACGCGTTCTTTGATTTTTTCAACTGCGTCGCATTTCGGCGTATATTTCTCCTCAAAAGGCTCGGTTGTTTCCCAGCCCAAAGATTCAAATACTTCCTGAATTTTTTTGGTAATTCCCGGTTTCCAGCCATAAGAACCAAAAGCAAAACCTTTCTTATTCTTCGGCGCCAAGCCTTTCATATAAGTTACAAAGCCGGCAACCCGCGGGAAAAGCTCGTTATTCAAAGTCGGCGAGCCGATGCAGATATATTTGGCGTCTAAGAAATCGACCATTACCTCGGAAACATTTTTAATGCTCAGGCAATGTTTGACAACCGGGATTCCTGCATCTTGGAAAACAGACATAACAGCTTCGGCCAGAGTGGCGGTGGCTCCCCACATTGTATCATAAACAACAACGGCTTTGCCCTCATTGGTGCCGCTTGCCCATTTGGCATATAAACCCAAAATGGTATTGACCTCTTTTTCACCTGACCAAATGCAGCCGTGCGACGGCGCAATCATTTCAATCTCGAGGCCTAAATCTCCGGCGGTATTCAAAGCTTTTTCTGCCTGAGCGCCATAAGGGAACAGGATATTGGCATAATAGCTCTGGGCTTCCCGCAGGACGATATCCCAAGGAGCATCTTTAACCAGCAAAGCATCGCAGGCATAATGCTGGCCAAAACCGTCATTTGACAACAACAATTTGTCTTCCTTGACATAAGTCATCATCGAATCGGGCCAATGCAGCATCGGCGTTGTCACAAATTCCAGAGTGCGTTTGCCGATATTCAGCGTGTCACCGGTTTTGACGATGATATATTCCCAGCCCTCGGTGTCAAAATGGTCTTCCAGAGCGCGTTTACCCATCAGATTGGTGACAATTTTGGCCTGAGGCGCCAATTTCATAATCTCGGGAATATTACCGGAGTGGTCCATTTCAACATGGTTGACAACCACATATTCCAGCTGGGAAAAATCTATCAAGCTTTTGATTCGGCAAATGTTTTCATCCGACATATAATGTTTGACGCCGTCAACCAAAGTGATTTTGTCGTCCATCAGCAGATAAGAGTTATAAGTCGAGCCGTGCGGCGTGCTGTAACCGTGGAATTCTGTCAGATTCCAATCCTTAACACCTACCCACCAAACGTCTTTTTTAATTTCAACAGCTTTCATGCTTTTTCTCCTGTTAGAATAGCTAAATCGTTTTTATCTGATATAATCAATAATCTCTAAAATGGTAGTTGACAAGCAATAATTATTGCTATAAACAATAATAGTAATTGTTATCAGTTTTGCAGGAAGTGCAATGAAATACTCAAAACAAAGAGAATTAGTCCTTAAGACGCTGCAAAAAAATGTTGTTCATCCGACTGCAGAATATCTCTACGATATTATGAGAAAAGAATTGCCGACCATCAGCCTGGCCACAGTTTACCGCAACTTAAACCAGCTGGCTGAAAGTGGAATGATAAGGAGAATAGACGGTTTGGACGGCCGCGTGCATTTTGACCACAACCTCAACTCTCATTATCATTTTATTTGCACAAAATGTAATAAGGTATATGATGTACCTTATGATGTTGCTCCGGATTTGGCGGACAGTGTGACGCAAAAAACCGGATTAATCGTTGAAAATTATGACATTTCTTTTAAGGGAATCTGCCCGGAATGCCATAAAAAGACTAACTATAACTAACTTTAATTTGGAGATAATATAATGGAATTAAAAGGCTCTAAAACCGAGAAAAACTTAATGGATGCATTTGCCGGCGAATCTATGGCTCGCAACAAATATACCTATTATGCTTCTAAAGCCAAAAAAGAAGGCTACAACATCATTGCCGAGAAGTTTGAACAAACTGCCAATAATGAAAAAGAACACGCAAAATTGTGGTTCAAACTGCTGCACAATAACGAAGTTCCCGATACTATCACCAATTTGAAAGACGCTGCTGCCGGCGAAAACTATGAGTGGACCGATATGTATGCCCGCATGGCTAAAGAAGCTGAAGAAGAAGGCTTTACAAAAATTGCTTATCTGTTCAAAGCCGTTGCTGCTATTGAAAAAGGCCATGATGAACGCTATCAGGCTTTGTTGGAATCTCTGGTTGAAGGCAAAATCTTTGAGCGCCCGACTAAAGTTATTTGGGAATGCGGCAACTGCGGCCACCGTGTAGAATCTCCGAAAGCTCCGGCTAAATGCCCGGTTTGCGATCACCCGCAAGCTTACTTCTTCCAGCTGCAGGAAGTTGAATTTTAGTCGATAACGGCAGACGGCGGAAAGTTTAACGACTTTTCTGCCTCCGATATCAACGCAAACTAAAAGGCCTTGGTTTTATTTTACCAAGGCCTTTTGTGTTATTGTTTAGTACCAATATTCATTCAGATAATTGCGATGATTCAATTCTTTGCAAATTATCCGCAAATGGAAACCGATTAACTCCTCCCCTTTTATCAGCGGATAAGTATAATTTTCATTTGCGCTGTATTTTGCGTAATCATCATAGTTTTTATCCGAAAGGCTGCGGTATTTCAAAAGCAAATCATGAAGTTGTACATTCGGCATCTTTTTGAGAGCAAGTTCCTCTTTGCGGAAAATTTGCTGACGTTCTGCCCCTAAAGTTTTGCCCAACTGTCTTTCTTTCATCTCGCGCATAAACGGAACAAGAGCAAAAGCAAGTATCAAAAAGATTATCAGGAACACAGCGATTGCAAGCATGTGCGAAAAATTGATTATGCGTTCACTATGACCGGCATTAATAAAAGCTATCACCATTGCTACGGCTAAACATAACAAAAGCAGCAGATTTGCTTTTACGGTTCCGCAAATAATCATAAAATACTTTTTCTCAAAATGCTTTTTTTCCAGATAATGCAAAATCAGGCTGGCAGCAATAATCGAGACATAGATAATTACCGTCGGGCAGATTGTCTCTATTAGCAAATCTGTGTGGTTGAAGGCAAGATAAGCAACATTGAGCGGCATCAGAATTGCGGCCAACAAAGTAAGAATGTCACTTTTTGTCATTTCTGCAAATTCAAAATTCACAGCTTTCAGCTCAATAAACCTCCAGATAACAATCACCAATATGATTGGCATAATGACGACGCTGAATACGTTAAAAAACAAATCAAGATTATTCATTTTGTATAATTTTAAGGATTAATAATTCTTTATTTTATAATGTTCTGGTTTCAAACATACTTCATTTTCGCTCTTATGTCTAGACAAAAAAATCCCCTCACGATGACGCAAGGGGAAAATTTTGTTATTGCCGGATTAACGGTTGGAGCCGCGTACCGTACGGGCAACTCGTGCCGCTATATTAACCGGCGCCTGAACCATTCTCCGGACCAAACCGGGCTTGGCTGCTTCTGCAGTCCGCTTGCCGCCCTGATTGCGGAGCGGTAAGACAATCGGAGTGACTTTAGTATAATCATCATGCAAATCAGAAACCAAAGTGGTACGTTCGGGATTAATTGCGCGGCTGTTTAATTCCGGATTTAAATTCATAGCACGGCCGATGTGGCTGCTGTAAAACGTGTTACGGAAATCTTTCCAGGCAATGATGCGCTTGTCGGCGCCGGGCTGGTTGATGATACGGCTGACCGTGGCGCTCATAACCTTGATGTTGCCTTCCATGGTTTTGCGCCCTACCCCGTTATATTTTTCATTAGGACGAGCAGCAAAATGAGAAAATATTTTTTGAAAACCGCCGCGAATTTGTTCGCTGACCAAGCCAAAACGCATGGCTTCATAAACATTGTCATAGGCCTTTTTAATCGAAGTCACAATACTTCTGCTGAAGCTTTTGAGTTTTGACGGCTGCTGTTTTAAGAAAGCAAACAAAGAGATTTCTTTTTGTTCTTTGGCCGGGTTGGTATCATGAATCTGTGCGGCAATTTTATTGGCAAAGAAACCTTTTTCGCCGGTTTTACTAACCATAAAGCCCAAGTCGGGCGCTTTGGCCAGTTGGCGCAAAATTTTGAAAGACTGCGGATAAGACGGTGCCAGCTTTTTGTTTAAGTGACGAAAACTGTCAATCAACTGTTTGGAGCCGGTGTTTTCCTGAACCAAAGCGGCGGAAGATCCGGCACGGTTAATCTCGGCAAAAGCCGTACCGATGATATTGGTGTTGCTCAGTTTGAAGCGGACATTGCTCTGCGGGTTAATCATCGCGGCAAAGCGCTGCTCGGCAACTTCGGCAATCTTGTCTTTTTCGGCTGTAGTCATCGGTGCCGGATTTTCAGATTTTGCATTTTCCAAAATCTGGTTAGAAACCAGAACAAAGGCATTTTCTTCAATCGCCATCAAAACGGCATGGATATAACTTTTTTTCTGCTCTTCGGGTTTCGATTTGGCAAAGTTTTTATCAAGAAACAGGTCTTTTTTGGCCGTTGTTTTGGCCAATTCAACAGCTTGAGGAAATAAAGCTTCAGCCTTGACGGGTTCATCACCGGGTTTGTTTTCGATTTCTACCCGGCTGAAAAAGTTGAAAATCGGCAGAACTTCGGCATAAACGGGCTGGCCGCTGTTATCAAGCGCAAACAAATTAAAATCTTTTTCCAGATTTTTGACCAGCAGAGCATTATTTTCAATGATATGGTGCATTTCCAGCGAAGCCTGCGGCAGCGCACGGCCGACCGGACTGTTTTGCAGAGTCATCAGAGCCTGAACGGCGCGGGCATCGGAAGAGGAAGACAAAACCTGAACAATTTCCCAGATATCTTCAAGGTCAATCTCTTCATAACGGCCGCTTTCAATTAACTCTAAGGCTTTTTTAATATCCATCTCAAAACACTCCAAAGTTCATTTTAGTTTGGGTATAATACCCTATTTTTGAGGATAAATCAACACTATTTTGTCAATTTTTTCGAAAAAAGAATAAAAAATATCCCTTACGCAAGAATAAGGGATATTTCTTTACTCGAAAGTAATCTGGTATAAAACTAAGCCAGTTTCAAATTGCCGGCTACGGTTTTGCCTCTTTCGGTCAAAAGATCATAAGAAATCTTTGCACCTTCGTCCAAGCTTCTCAAACCAGCTTTTTGAACGGCTGAAATGTGAACAAATACGTCAGCGCCGCCTTCGTCGGGAGTAATGAAGCCAAAACCTTTTTTGTTGTTAAACCATTTTACTGTTCCTGTTGCCATAACTTTTATCCTTCGTATTAACAGGTTAATCCATTTCAATATAACTACTGTGATGGGGTGTTAAACTGCTTGGCCAAGACAAAAGTTGTTATGGAATCAACAAGTACGATTTAATCTTATTACCACCGCAATGAGTTATGATTTGACTCTAATATAACTAAATTAATTTGCAAGAGATTTTTTTTGAAAATTATTGCCTCAGGCGCCTAAAAACCCTTGTTTTCAGGCAATTGATTATTATATCTGCCGAAGACTACCGTTTTATATTTTCAACAAAAATTGAAAGGATTCCGATATGAAAAAACTGCTTTTCGCTTTGTCTCTGGCTCTGCCTCTGACCCTGATGGGAAACGCCTATGCCCAGCGTGCCAACCACACAAAAAAAGACGTGCCGACCAAGATTGAAGAAACTTATAATGAAGCCGTTCAAAGCACCAAAGAAACTTATCATGACATGAAAGACAAAGTTAATCATCAGATGGACAAGATGAAACACAAAAAGTCCTGCATGGAAAAGATGAAACACGAGCAAGACGAAATCAATGAAGACTACAACAAAGCCCTCAAAAAAATCAACAAATCTACTTTTAATGCCGATCAGAAGAAAATGCTGACCTCTCAGGCCGCAGAAAACCGCGACTTGGCTGTTAAACAGCTCAAAGAACGTACAGATTTGATGAAAAAACACCGCGACGCCCGCATGAACAGCGACGGCTTCAAAGCTGCCGTCAAAGCCGAGCATGCCAACAAAAAAGCCGTTAAAGAAGTCAGAGAAATTTTAGATTAGAGTGGTTTTAAAATGCAACAACGCCTTGAAGATAGTCCTTCAGGGCGTTGTTTTGTTTCTTTTTTCAGCTGTTAAGCCGCTCCGATAAGCATGCGATATTTGACCAAATCAAACTTAATCCCGTCAAGCTTTTCAAAAATACCGCCCGTGCAGCTGGCATATAGATAATAACTGTCATTGTTCAGCAAATTTTTATCTCTAAACATTCCAAAAGACAGGTCATCTAAAAGTACGGCCAACTGCTCTAAACCCTGCGGGCAATATTTTTCGGCAAATTCCAGACTCATTGTGACATTAAACTCGGTGTCAGTCTTGTCTTCTTTCTTGATTGTCTTGCTCATTTGCCAAGCAGCATTTAACAGATGGACAATCGGGCCGGCAGGAAAATCTTCATTATCCGGATTTTGTGTCTTTATTATTGCAGTAATATGGCGCAGCATCGGCGGCAAAGAAGCATAAACAGCAGCTTCTTCAAAGTTCTTAAACGGATAGTCCGGGTCTCGAACCAATCTTATATTATCGATAAAACAAACTTTGAACCGGCGTCCATCTGACGTATTTTCAATCAGATAGCGGATTTCTGAGGTAACAAGAGGTTTGTGTCCTTCGAGTTCTGCCTTGCTGACAAAAAATTTTTCAAAATTTGATAATGTTAACACATAGCCTTTCAGAGCTTTCTCTTCAGCAACTTCTTTAATAATCGTTTTCATAATTTCTAAAATTTAAAATTTGAAAACAAATTACCATAATTTAGACAAAAAGACAATATAAAAAAAGCCATTCCGGAAAGGAACGGCTTTTTTGTGTGTTTTTCAAGCGGAAAATTAAGCTTACAGCAATCTGTAATAGCGTGAGAGGTTACATTCCTGTCTCTTATACACATCTCCGAGCCCACGAGACGGAGCTACATCTCGT
>URWU01000052.1 GCA_900551585.1 uncultured Alphaproteobacteria bacterium
CGAGATGTAGCTCCGTCTCGTGGGCTCGGAGATGTGTATAAGAGACAGGGATAAATATCCAGGCTGGCGCCCAAATGTCTCAGGCGGAACTTTCAAACTTAAGAATGGTAAAACTTTGACCGTAAAGTTTGAAAATGAACCGCGACCGGCTGGTTTCCCTTCAGCTTTGGACCCTGATGCCTGGAAATAAAAATCCCGTTTTATGAATAACTAAAGCCTGCAATCTCGTATTGCAGGTTATTTTTTTGTTGCTTTTAAATAAAAATCAAGCTAGAACCCAAAACTTGCGAAAAATTATTAGTCCTTGTTAAGTTTGTGTTTGCTCTGTTATCGGGACTTTTTTTGAATATAAACACTTAATTTTAGTAGAATATGAGAAAATTAGCTTATGTTTCGCTTTTTGCTTTTTTAGGCCTTGTTGTGTTGATTAACTCTTACTCTCGTCAGGAAGATATCAACTCGCCTGAGAATAAAAAAGCTGTCGTGAAAAAATCTATTGTCGCTGAAAATGATGTTCAGGAGGATAGTATCATACCGCTGACCCGGGTGCGCAAAAGGCCGTCACAGCCTTTGCCGCAGCCCAAAGTTCAGGAGCCGTCGCCAAAATTGGTGTCGCCTCCTCCGGTAAACAGACCTTAAAACCAAACGCCCGCCTCAGATATTATTGCAATATCTCAGACGGGCGTCGGTATTTTTAAAAGCAGGCGGCTTATTTCTTGAAGTGTTCCATACCGGCTTTAATATCAGCCAGATAATCTTCCAAATCCTGCTCATGGTCAATTTCTTCGCTCAAAATGTGGCGGGAAACATGGAAAGTTTCAATATCCTTGGCACCCATGCACATATCGCAGATTTGCTGATAACGGCCGATAGCGCAGCGCTCGGCTTCCAGATTTTGTTCCAAAAGTTTGACAATATATTCATCGGTCGGAGCGTCATATTTGCAAATAGCGTGTTTTTTCCACTCATCGGGATCCAGAACCGGCGTACCGCCCAGCTGAATAATACGGTCGCAGACTTTTTTGGCATGCTCGAATTCTTCTTTGGCATGGTCCAAAAATTCTTCGGCAATAATCTTGCGCATCGGGCCTTTGGCAACCTGAGCGCCGACCCAATATTGATAATATGCCAGCCATTCTTCGGAATAAGCGGTATTTAAAAGTTTCAAAATCTGTTCTTTGTTTTCTTTAATGATTTGCTGAGCCATTTGTCCCATAATTTTTCTCCGTAATAAAAGTTGGTGTATTTTTTGACTACGGTTGAGATAATCATCAAAACGCCCAAATCAAGACAATATTTTAATAATTTTCTGGCTTTTAAAAACCGCCTGTTTTATGATATTTAAAAACCATATTTTGAAGGAGTTTGCGATGGTCAAAATTGCCCCCAGTATACTTTCAGCCGATTATGCTGCTTTCGGCCGTGAGATAACCGCTTTGGACGCTGCCGGCGCCGACATGATTCATGTTGATGTCATGGACGGCAATTATGTCCCCAATCTCACTTTCGGTCCGGGTGTTGTCAAAGCCCTGCGCCCTTATAGCAAACTGCCGTTTGACGTGCATTTGATGGTTGAAAATCCTGATAAGATGATTCCCTGGTTTGCCGATGCCGGTGCTGATATCATCACCGTGCATGCCGAGGTTTGCCCGCACTTGGACAAAACTTTGGATACCATCCATCAATATGGGATTAAAGCCGGCGTTTCTCTTAATCCGGCCACGCCTGAAACCTGCCTTGAATATGTATTGGACAAGGTCGATCAGATTTTGGTCATGACCGTCAACCCGGGCTTCGGCGGCCAGAGTTTTATTGAAGCGCAGCTGGAAAAAATTTCCAGAATAAAAAGCATGATTGGCTCTCGCGCCATTGAAATCGAAGTCGACGGCGGAATTAATCCGATGACGGCTTCCGAATGCGTGGCTGCCAGAGCAGATATCCTTGTGGCCGGAACATCTGTTTTTGCCGGCGGCAATTATCAGAAAAATATCAAGGCTTTAAGGTAATTTTAAGACAATCCGCTTAAAATCTGCCATTATGAATGAGTCTTAAAAGAATTTGTAGGAGAATTCTGATGAAACATGTCGTCATGCTGGTTGAAGATGAAGAGGCCCTGGCACTCCTTTTGAAGTATAATCTTGAAAAGGAAGGCTATGATGTTGTCTGGGAAGCCAGAGGCAACAAAGCTTTGGCCGAAATTGAAAAGAACCAGCCGTCGGTGATTATTTTGGACTGGATGCTGCCGGAAATCTCGGGTGTCGAAATCTGCAAACTGGTGCGCAGCAAGCCTGATATCAAAACAATTCCGATTATCATGCTGACGGCCAAAGGCGAAGAAGAAGACAAAATTAAAGGCCTGTCTGCCGGCGCTGATGATTATGTGACCAAACCTTTCTCCATTCCGGAACTGATGGCTCGGGTAAAAACCCAGCTGCGCCGTGTGCCGGAACCTCAGGAAGAAAAAGAATTTGTTTTTGAAGACATTCACATGGATTTAGGCGCCAAGAAAGTTTATCGCGGCGAGAATTATATCCACCTCGGGCCGACTGAATTCCGCCTGCTGCGGATGTTGATGGAAACGCCCGGCAAAGTTTTTTCAAGAGAACATTTGCTAAAAACCGTCTGGGGCGACAATATTTATGTTGAATCACGCACTGTTGATGTTCATATCCGCCGTTTGCGTAAATCTTTGAATCAGTTCGGACCGGATTATATCCGTACCGTCCGTGCCACCGGTTATTCTATTGATAAGAATGAAACCGGCGAACCCGAAGAATAAAATTTTACAATGCAAAAAACAAAGCCGTCTTTTAACATGTGTTAAGAGACGGTTTTAATATTTGTTCTGGTTATCCGTTTGTAATAACCCTGGTAAAGATAACGGGATAAGCTTAATATATCCGGATAAAATTTCGAAAAGAGCAATTTTATCAAAAAACTTGCTTTCTCGGCTCTTTTGGTGCAATATCCTCAAATATTATAACAATAATATCTTCTGGAGATTTTATGTCATTAAAATTTGAAATTTTGAAACGCTCGGGAAAATCCCGTCTCGGAAAACTGCATACCAAACATGGTGTTGTTGATACGCCGGCTTTTATGCCTGTCGGTACTTGTGCCACGGTCAAGGCGATGATGCCGGAATCTGTAGCCGCTACCGGCGCGCAGATTTTGCTTGGCAATACCTATCATCTGATGCTGCGTCCGGGAGCCGATTTAGTTGAAAAAATGGGCGGTTTGCATAAGTTTATGAACTGGGATAAGCCGATTTTGACTGATTCCGGCGGCTTTCAGGTAATGAGCCTGACCGGCCTCCGCAAATTGACCGAAGAAGGCGTTGCGTTCAAATCTCATGTTGACGGTAAAAAGTTTTTCTTAAGCCCGGAAGAGTCAATTAAGATTCAGCATAAACTGGATTCAAATATCACAATGTGTATGGACGAATGCGTCAAACTGCCTGCCGAACATGCTGTCGTCAAAAAATCAATGGAAATGTCCATGCGTTGGGCCAAGCGCAGCAAAGAAGCTTTTGTCGACCGTGACGGTTATGGTATTTTTGGCATTCAGCAAGGCGGCGATTATGAAGATTTGCGCGCTTTTTCGGCTGAGCGTCTAAAAGAAATCGGTTTTGACGGTTATGCCATCGGCGGTCTGGCTGTCGGCGAGGGGCAGGAGACTATGTTCAAAGTTTTGGACTATGCGCCGGGAATGCTGCCTGATGACAAGCCGCGCTATTTAATGGGCGTCGGCCGCCCTGATGATATCGTCGGTGCGGTTTTAAGAGGCGTTGATATGTTTGACTGCGTTATGCCGACCCGCTCGGGACGGACGTCGCAGGCTTTTACCGCTTTCGGCACTCTTAATATCCGCAATGCCCGCCACCGCGAGGATCCGCGTCCGCTGGAAGCCGGCTGTGACTGCCCGTTGTGCACAAATTATTCGCGTGCCTATATTCATCATCTGCAAAAGTGCAATGAGGTTCTTGCCGTCATGCTGCTGACCTGGCATAATATCCGTTATTATCAGCGCTTGATGCAGGGTTTGCGGCAGGCTTTGGCCGATGACCGCTTGGAAGAATTTGCCAAAGAGTTTTATGCCAAACAGGCGCAGGGCGATATTGCCGAATTATAATTAAAAATTGAGGTCAGTGATGGAAAATTGTGAGAATAAACCGGTTGAAGAAGTAATCGGCGACTTTTTTGAAGATAACTCGCAGGAAGGATTGCGCGTTTTTGTTGCCGGCGGCTCCCGTTCCGGAAATGATGCCTTATATGTTGAATCGGCTTATGAGCTTGGCCGCCAGATTGCCAAACTCGGTTTCAAGCTTGACTTTGGAATCTCCAATGCCGGTATTATGGGTGCTGTTGCCCGCGGTGTTCTGGACGGCTGGAACAAACAAAAATGCGCCACCAACCCGATTTTGGGCGTCACCACCAAAGAATATTACAACCTTTACCCGCATGATGACGAGCTGATTAAACAAATTGAAAACGTTGTTTTTGCCCAGACTTTGGAAGAGCGCAAACAAAAATTGCTGGACGCCGATTTTGTGGTTTTTGCGCCCGGCGGGGTCGGTACTCTTGATGAGCTGGCTTATGACTGCGTGGCCATGCAGGACGGGCTGCTGCCTATAAAACCGTTTATTTTGTTTAACGTTGACGGCTATTTTCACCATATCGTTGAGTTCTTAAAAGAGATTGCCGCCAAAGGCTTTGCCGATCCGGTACCGTTTATTGTCGTTGATGATATTAACGAACTCAGCATTGTTTTCCGCTTGCTCAAACTGCGTTATAAAAAAGGTAAAACGACGGCCGAGGTTTATGCCGCTACCCGTCAGTTGATTTATGAATTGCCTTATTTCATTAAGAAAAAGCCGGATTCTTCGGTGCATGTTGAAGATTTGATTGCCGACATGGACAAGACCAGTTTCCACGGTAATGCCGAAGAAAGACAGGAACTGGCTAACGAAATTGAACTGGCTTATCTGGAAAAAGAAATTGAGCGTATGTATGACCGCCTGGCCAAGACCGGACGCGATACGTCGATTGTCAGCGAAAAACTGACCAACCTGAAAAAGCGTAAAAAAGAAAATGCCAAAAGGAAATAATAAGGGGAGGGTCACCTCCTCATATTATTTTTCAGCTTTTTTTATCGGGCTTTTTTTTGCTTCATGAGGCATTCTATCCGGACTGCGGGCTGGGCAGGATTTTTGCTTTTATAATTTTCGGCGTTGTTATGACAATCGGTTGATTAATTATAATTTTCCTTTATAATTGCCTGATTAAAGGAAAATCATCATGCAAACAAATGTCTTCAAATTTTTATGGAAATATCTTTCCAAGCTCAAGTTTCTGTTTTTCGGCGTCGTGCTGGCCCTTTCTTTGGGAGAAATTGCCACCAGAGTTGCCTTATATTACGGTTCGGAAATCATCAATATTTTAACTGAAAACGGCGACCGGCTGGCTATTTTGCACCAAACATGGATTTATGCCGTGCTGGTGACGATTTTCTTTTTTGCCAAAGGTTTGCTGCTTAATGTGATGATATTTATCGAAGCGCGTTTTCTGCCGGTTTATATGAGCCGGATTGCCAAAGATTTATTCAGCTACGCCCATAATCATTCGACGGCTTTTTTTGCCGAAGAAATGGCCGGGAATATTTCCGGCAAAATCAAAACCATTATTGATGACAGTTATGGCATTTATTATCAGATTATCTGGGGTGCGGTTTCACCGTTGATTGCCTTGTCGACGACTTTCTTTTTTATCTGGTCGGTTAATGTTGAGCTGGCTCTGATAATGCTGGTTTTAAGCATTGTCCTGATTGTGGTTTTGTGGAAGCTGAGCCTGCGCCTGTCGCCTTATACCGAAAAGCGCGCCAATGCCATGTCCGAGGCCAACGGTATTTTGGTTGACAGTATTACCAACGCCAGCTTGGTCAAAAATTTCAGCAACTATCTGTTTGAGAAAAAACATTATTTTCAGGCCATGAAAAAAGCGGCCTATGCCGACAGGGTTGAAACGCTGCAATTCGGCGTTCTGTTTATCGGCCAGGGGTTGCTGCGTTCAACTTTGCAGGCATTGTTTTTTGTGCTGCCTTTGTGGTATTGGTACAAAGGCGAGGTGAGTGTTGCCCAATATGTTTTGATTCAAACGTTGATTTTGACTTTGTCGAATGTTTATAACAATATTTCAATGAATTTTTTGCAGTTTTTCAAAAATTACGGCGGCATCAAAGACGGCTTGCAGCTTTTGGCCAAACCCTGCGAGGTAACGGATTTGCCCAAAGCTGTTGAAATGAAATTGCCGCAGGCGCCGATAAAAATCGAAAAAATAACTTATCATTATAAAGGAACCGAACCGCTGTTTACTGATTTCAGTCTTGAGATTGCCGCCGGTGAAAAAATCGGTTTGGTCGGGCATTCCGGTTCCGGAAAATCAACTTTGATAAAACTTTTGTCGCGTTATTATGATTTGCAGCAAGGCAGAATTTGTATCGGCGATTATGACATCTCCGGCGTAACACAGGATTCGCTGCGCCGTAATATTGCGCTCATTCCTCAGGACCCAAGTTTGTTTAACCGGACAATTATGGAAAATATCCGTTATGGCAATCTGCATGCGACAGATGAAGAGGTGGTTGAAGCCGCCCAAAAAGCTTATTGCCATGAGTTTATTTCGGCTTTGCCCAAAGGCTATCACAGTAAAGTCGGCGAGCGCGGCGTCATGTTATCGGGCGGTGAAAGGCAGCGTATTGCCATAGCCCGGGCGATTTTGAAGAATGCGCCGATTTTGATTTTAGATGAGGCTACTTCGGCGCTTGATTCCGAAAGCGAAAAATATATTCAGGATTCGTTGCGCGATTTAATGGTTGGCAAAACCGTGATTGCCGTAGCCCACCGTCTGTCGACTTTGAAAGAAATGGACAAGCTGGTAGTGATGGATAAAGGCGTGATTATCGAGCAGGGTACACACATGTCTCTGTTGCGCAAAAAAGGCGCTTATTACCATTTTTACAATATGCAGGCCGGTGGGTTTATCCGCGAAGAAGAATAAAAAAAGAGCTTCTTTACCCATTAATAATTTGCTGGAACCATTTCAACGAAGCTAGATGGGTATATTGCTGGGAATTCTGTGCGAGCAACGCGAGCAGTGAGACATCTAACCAATGCGATTAAACGCGCTGCGTTTGCTAGAAGCCGGTGCGTTGGTTGAGTTTGAGCTGCTCAATAATTGCCATAACCGAGATAAACTGTTCAAAGGTTTCATCAATCATTTTACGGTCGGTGGTTTTGCGGAAAAGAGAAGTGCTTTCAAACATATTTTTCGGGGAGTTAATGGCAATCAGCAGTTGGTTGTCAAAAAAGCTGAACTGAATTTTATTAGACTTGTAAGCTTCGCGGACTTTGAGCATTCGTTCCATAAATGCCGTGGTCAGAAGATAGCGGGCTTCAAGCTGGTCATTGGAGTAGACTTCAAATTCTTTCTCAAACAGGCTGTCTTCAAGCGCCACTTTTTGCAGGCCTTTGATTTTGTTGAAGACGTTTAAGAAGCCTTTGTCTTTGAGAATTACGGTTTGGCCGGAAAAGTTCTTGTTCATTTCTAACAGGATAATGATTCCTTCAAAGATATTTTTGACGGAAACGCCTTTTTCTTTTTGCCGGACGAGCTGGAGCTTTTCTTCTGAGATAATCATGCCGACATCTTGATAAGTGCCGTCAAAATAATCATCGCCCAAATGGGTGTTGTAGTCATCAAATAATTGCGATTTGACAATTGTCGCATTGTCAATGCAGCTCATAAAACGGTACTGAAAATCACCGAAATATTTGATAAATTCCGGCATAACGTTATTTTTGGCCTGGCGTTTATAAAAGAAGATTGGCGAGGAAACAATCGCAATAAGAACCAAAAGCCCGAAGAAAATGATACCGAGCGGCAAATCGCCGTGATAACTGAAGTTGCCGTCATTCAGTTGCAGAAAAATCCAAAACAGACCGATGCAGATAGCCGGAATAACAACAAACATCGTCAATATGCCGATAATGAAATAGCGCAGATATTTTTTGCGCGTTGCTTCTATCCCGGCAAATTTAGGCTCTAAAATTGTTTGATAAAAATTTTCAAATCCGGCTCTGAGCTGTTCTGTATTACGATTTTCCGACATTTATTTAAAATACTCGTTAGCGTCAAGGGATTTTTTAGCGGCTTCTTCGGCCTGAAAAAACGGCATTGAAAGCTTAATACCGATAATTTTGGCAACCAGAGAACTCGGAAAAATTTCGACAGCATCTTTCAGAGCCTTAACATTGGCATTGTAAAAACGTCTGGCGGCGGCAATATGCTCTTCAACTTCGTTGAGGCTCTGCATAGCGGTATTAACGGCTTCGTTTGATTTCATATCCGGATAATTTTCGGCCGTTAACTTGAAGTCATTCATGCGAGTTGTGAGCAGATTTTCAAGTTCGATTTTCTTGGCCGGGTCAGCGTTAAAATTAACATTCATGGCCTCGCTGCGCAGTCTGGCGATTTCTTCCATCATGCTCTTTTCGTGTTCCATATATTTGGCGGCTGTTTTCATCAGGTTCGGAATCAGGTCATAGCGCTTTTTGAGCTGAATATCAATGCCGGAAGCCGATTCTTCCAGTTGGTTTCTTTTGCGGATAAGAGAAACATAGATAAGGTAGAAAACGGCCAAAACACCGAGAGAAACCCATAAAATGATATTATTCATGTCAAAACTCCTTTAAAAATCTTTGTTTTACTTATAAACGGGATTCATTAATATTTATTCTGTCTCTTATACACATCTGACGCTGCCGAC
>URWU01000053.1 GCA_900551585.1 uncultured Alphaproteobacteria bacterium
CAACCGGAAGAAGTTGACGGCATTTACGAAGCAGAAGTCGAAAACATCCTCAAACTTTTCCGCGGCGAAGTCAATTTCATAAAGCTTTCCGGCTATAAACGCACAGCTGAAAATTCTCTGGAAAAATCAGAAATCAAAGTCAAGCGCGAAGATTTTGAGCCTAAAGGCAGTGAATTTTATATCAAAGCCATGGAAACAATCAAACGCTATTTCAATGGGCAAAAGACTTTTGAAAACTAATATCCGGAAGCTTACTCCTCACAATTATGACGAACTCATCGAAATATGGGAAGCTTCTGTTCGCGCCACGCACCATTTTTTGCAAGAAGAAGAGATAGATTTTTACAAACCGATTGTCCGTAAATACGCCCTCCCCGACGTAGAGCTATACGGCATAACGGCAGATAAGACAAAACAATCTCTGCAGATATTAGGCTTTCTGGGCGTTTCCGAAGACAAAATCGAAATGTTATTTTTGAGGCCTGAGTGCCGAGGTCGGGGATTGGGGCGCCGTTTAATTGAATTTGTCTTGAATGAGCTCAAAATATATAAAATAGATGTTAATGAAGAAAATCCGGATGCTCTCGGCTTTTATCAACACTTGGGGTATCAGATTATCTCCCGCGATGAGCTTGACGGCAACGGCAAACCTCACCCGATTTTGCATTTGGAATTTCCGCATGGCTGATGAATTAATCGATATTTTTGACGAAGAGATGAACTTTATACGTTCAGCCATGAAATATGAGGCTCATGCCAAAGGCTGGTGGCACAAAGTTTTCTTTTGCTGGCTCATCCGCCGCTCTGAAGACGGACGCCAAAAAATCTGGCTGCAGCTGCGCAATAAGCACAAACTCATCGGCGGCGGTCTGCTTGATGCTTCTTCTGCCGGCCATTTTGCCACAGGAGAAACCCTTGAACAGGCCCTCTGCCGCGAAGTCAAAGAAGAACTGGGCTTAGACCTGCCTTTTGATAACATCATTCAATTCGGCATAACCAAACGCTTGAGCGGCTACGGTAAAATCAAAAATGCCGAAATTGTCCACCGCTGTTATGCCTTGACCACAACACCGCTCTCTAGCCTTTCTTTGCAGAGAGATGAATTGGACGGCATTTTTGAAATGGATTTAGAAGACGCGATCGCCCTTTTTTCGGATATTGTTCCTCAAATCACCGTTTCCGGACTGGCGTTCAGCGAAAATAATACCTATATACCAATTATCAGGCAAGTTTCGGTTGCAGATTTTATGGATTATGGTAAAAGTACTTATAGAGACTTCTTTCTGGATTTGCAGAAAAAATTATAAATTCTAACCAAGGAGAACGACAATGGCTGACGAGATTATTGATATTTATGACAGTAACATGAATCACTTAGGAACAGCACCGCGTTCTCAGGCCCACCGAGAAGGATTGTGGCACAAGGCTTTTCATTGCTGGATTGTCAAACATGCCTCAGACGGCCACCATCGCGTTTTGTTGCAGCTGCGCAGCAAAAATAAAGATACTCACCCGAGCCTTCTGGACATCTCTGCCGCCGGCCATATCAAAGCCGGAGAAACACCGAAAGACGGCATCAAAGATATTGAGGCCGAATTAGGGATTAAGGTTGATTTTGACAAGCTCAACAAACTTTTCACCATCAATCACGTCTATGAGCGCAACGGTTACATCAATCATGAATTCAATCCGACTTATTTATTGGAAAGCGAAAAGAACCTCTCCGAGCTCAATATGAACCCGGCCGAAATTGACGGCGTTCTGGAAGCAACAGTTGATGATTTGCGCAACCTGTTTAATCATAAAGTTGATTCAATCTATGTCTCCGGGCTGCTTTTAGACGAGTATGGCAACTATGTCCCGCACACGGGTTCGGTTTCTATCAGCGACTTTGTCCCTCATGAAGACAGCTATTATGTCAAAGTCATGGATACTATCAAACGCTACTTTGACAATCCGCAAAAAATTGCCGTTTAATCACCTTAACCTATTCTATTTCATCTAAAATTTCAGCAAAGATTTTATCATTGCTGCATAGATGTTTTTGGGCATAAGCACAAAACTCGGGCAACGCTGTCAAACCGCGGCTGTTGCCATCATAATATTTAGCCTGTAACACCGCTTCAATCCGGTCAATGTCTTTAACAAACTGAGCTTCCGGCGTTTCCTTTGCCTCATATTCTTCAAAGAGCGTGATAAGTTCGGGATAATCCAGTTTTTGAGCCAGCTCTGAGACTGCGGCCTTTTCTTTTTCAGCCTTGTGTTCAAGACAGGCGCCGTCAAAAGGCGTCATATCTCCGACGATTGCTTCCTGAATATCATGAATGACCGCCATTTTCAGACATTTTTCTTTGTCAAGATGAGCAGGTGTCAGCAATAAAACCAAAAAGGCCACACCGAAACTGTGATCTGCCACACTCTCTGACTCGCTGATTTCTTTGCGCAGCCACCCGCTTCTCTTCAAATCTTTCAGCTTGCCCAAAACCTCAATTACATTCTCCAGTTTTGCCATGATTTTTCTCTATAAATTAACCGTTATGATTCCGGATTTGATTGCCCAGAAAGCGGCACCGATTAAAATGATTAGAAATCCGGCCAAAGCCCAGCCGACGGTTATCCCCTCGCCGTTTATATCGGGTAATTTCTTTTTATAATACAATCCCTTGCGGCCGGCATGAATATAATTGCCGTTTGCACCGCTGCCAATTCTCAGCCCTTTAACTCCGAAAGACAATCCGATACCTGATTTTGAAAAGTTAATCCGCAAAGGTCCGAAGTTGATTGCCTTTTTCAAATAAAAACCCATGATTATTCTGCCTCCGCAATTTCTTTTAACACTTCAAGCGTATCCGCGCTGGAAGCAACCAATTTTGCCGGCATGCCGCAAACCTCGCAGCAATCAATATTAACCGGCGCATCATCAAGCAAAACCGCTTCTTCATAAGCGATGTGATTATCCTTCAGATAATCGTCAAAGAAAAACAGCCTGCCGTCATGCATATCGCGTTTGATAAACCCGAGTTCATTAGAAGATAAAATCTCGTCAAAATGCTCTCTCAGTTTCAAGGCCGGAACGGTGTAATCGCAGAAAATATCCCAATTATCCGTAGCCAAAACGACTTTAATCCCCTTGGCGCGGATTTTATCAACCACCGGCCAAAGCTTGTCCGGATGATCAACCTGCTGAATACTGCAGCATTCATCAAAAATTTTCAAAACTTCGCCATAAGAAGTATATCCCTCGGCTGCAATCAAATAAGCAACATCTTCTTTGCTGATTCTGCCGCGTGCCCAGTCAAAATGCCAGGTATCAAAATTTTCAACAAAGATTTTATTGTCAATTTTTTCAAAGAGTTCAGGGTCTCTTTGCTTAAGCTTGCTCAGGAACATTGTTGATGTCAGGGTAACAAACCAATCAACAAAGACGACTTTTAGCTTTTTAATATTCACGTCGGTCACAACTGGCCTCAATCATCATTAGCGTTTTCAACACATCTTCCGGCGTTCTGACCAACCTCGCCTGCATACCGCATTGCAAACACAGCTTTATGGTTTCTTCGCTGTCGTCAATCAACATCGCCTCATCATATCTTATGCCGTGTTTCTTTAAGAAATCGTCAAAAAATAACATTTTGCCGTCCACCACGTCATATTTTAATTTTTGCAAACGAAATGAACATAAAATATCGTCAAAATAACGATTTAACTTCAAGGCAGGCACCGTGTAATCATCAAAAGTATCAACATTGTCAGTCGCAATAACCACTTTTTTACCTTTTTTACGGATTTTTTTAATCCATTTCAAATAATCTTTGCGGTCAAGCGTCATCGTTTCGCAACCGGTTTTTAACAAATCCGCCACCAAAGACAAAGATAAATCATTCCCGCTCAGGCGCTTGATAATGTCCTCTTTTGTAATCCGCCCCCTCATCCATTCGACAAACTGCTCAATCGGCATATCCTCAAACAAACGGTGGTCAAGCTTGTCATATAAAGCTTCATCTTGTTTTTGCAGCTGGTGAAAAAACGGACAGGAACAAAGCGTTTTGTGCCAATCCACAAACACAACCTTGAGCCTGACTAACCGTTTTATCTCGCGCATCTTTTCTCCTACTCGCAGGAAACCGCCAATTCTTTAACCAAAACCGTCGGCGCACCGGTTGAATTGTTTTCAAAAGACAGATCATTGCCAATCATCTCAATATCCAGCAGCAGCTGATAAATATTACCAGATACCGTAAACTGGTTAAGCGTCTGGCCGAGCTTGCCGTTTTCAATCAAAAATCCCTCAGCACCGAAAGAAAAATCTCCCGATACCGGCGTATAACCGGCATGCATACCGTTCAAACGATTGATATAAATACCTTTTCCGGCAGCTTTTAAGATTTCATCTTTAGAATATTCTCCCGCAACCAGATAAAAATTGCCGGTTGAAATTCCTCTGCCGCCGCTGCCGTTGCCGGTAGATTTAACGCCTTCCAAATGAGCCGTGCGCAAATTGTGAAAAAACATTTTCAAAACACCGTTTTGTACCACTACATTCTTTTGTGCCGGATACCCCTCTGCATCAAAACTTCTGGTGCCATAGCCGCCTTTGATAAACGGATTATCAATCAGCGTCACGCAGGGAGCGGCAACAAGCTCTCCGATTTTTCCTGCCAGCTTGGAGCGTTTTTCATTAACGCTGTTGGCCGAAAACAAACCGACCGCCAAATCCAAAACATCTGCCATGGTTTCTTTGTCAAAAACAACTTTGGCTCTGCCGGAAGCCACATCTTTTCCATTGAGTTTTTTAACCGCCCGTTCAACGGCTTTTTGCGCGATATATTCCGGATTAAAATGCTCCGGCTTATCAAAAAGGATAGCTTCGCCACCGGTTCTGACCTGCTCATTTTCTTTAACCGACAAAAAGACCGAGGCCGAAGCAGCACGCGTCTTTTCTTCAATATCCAAACCTAATGAATTTTTCAGGATACTTCGGCTTTCGCTGCTGCCGACTGAAACGGCAATCACTTTCTCAACCCTTTTATCAAGCGCATAACAGGCTTTTTCAACATCAAGGGCAAACTTCTCAATATCAAGCTTTTCAAATTCCGGCAAAGGCTGATATTTTTCCGCTTTCAGATATTCTCCGCTGCCGTCATGGAAAAAGTTTTCTTCTTCGCAATCAATCAGTTCGGCGTTTTCTTTCGCGTTTTGAATCATCAGCGGAATATTTTCGGCTTTCAACTCGCCGCAGCCGAAACCGCCGATATTCTTGCCGATTTTAACTTGCAGCATGACAGCCTGTTTTTCATTATCGGTCCGTTTGGCAATCTCTTGTTCATAGGCCTCAACACGGCTGTTGCTGCCATAAGTATAACCGATGGCAAATTCTTTGATTCCGTCTTTTTGCGCCGCATCATAAAGCTGGTTGATAAACTCCTGAGGTTTCATTACTTTTGCCCTCCTACCGTAATGTTCTGCACTCTGATGGCAGGCTGGCCGACTGTTGTCGGAATTTTTCCCGAAACAGAACCGCACATTCCGCAGGCTAACGTCATATTATTGCCGACCATATCAATATTATTCAAAATCTCAATACCGGAACCGATAAGCTTTGCACCTTTAACTAATTGTTTCAACTTGCCTTTTTCAATGACATATCCTCTGTTGACCGTAAAGTTGAACTCACCGCTGACCGTATTAACCGAGCCGCCGCCGATATCGGCCGCAAACAAACCGTAATCTGTTTTTTCAATCATTTCTTCCAAAGTAGATTGGCCATTGGCAATAAAAGTGTTGCTCATTCGGGAAGTCGGCATAAACTTATAACTTTGCCGCCTTGCGCAACCGTTCGGCTCCATTCCCATACGGCGGCCATTTAAACGGTCGACCATATAATTTTTAAGAATTCCGTTTTCAATCAAGAGTTTACGCTGTGTCGGCACACCTTCATCATCAATGTTGATAGAACCCCAGGCGTTGGGAATTGTGGCATCATCATAGGCCGTTACTAATTCGCTGGCCACTTTCTGTCCGAGCTTGCCACAGAAAACCGAAGCATTTTTGGCCACCGCAGTCGCCTCAAGACCATGCCCGCAGGCCTCGTGAAAAATCGCACCGCCAAAACCGTTATTAATAATTACCGGCATTTTTCCGGACGGACAATCAACGGCCTCCAACATACTGACTGCTTTGCCGGAAACAGTCTCGGCAAAAGCTTGCAAATCACGCCCTTCAAAAAGCTCAAAACCATACAAGCCGCCGAAATTATCCGTTGCTTCCTGGCTTTTTTCATCACGCAAGGCAATCGTGCTCATGCTGAAACGGCTGCGGCTGAGTTTATCTTCAGCCCAGGTTCCCAAACTGTTTGCCACCAAAATCTGCCGTTCTTTTTCAGAATAATTGGTATCAACTTTAGCAATCAGCTTATTGGCGCCATAAGCCATTTCACTGATTTTATGCATTATTGCAACTTTATCTTGCTTATTAACATCGTTGTGTAATATTTTGATTTTATGAATATTTTCAAATTCTATATCAACAAAATCAAGAACCGTTGCCTGCCGTTTTTCTTTTAATGCCGCTGCAGCCTTTTTAGCTGTTTTAAGCAAATTTTCGCGTTCCATCAGGTTGGTATAAGCATAGGCCGAAAACGTCTCCTTAAAAACGCGGATACCAATGCCGTAACTTAAGGAAGAACTGATATTCTTGACTTTGCGTTCTGAAGCATGAATATCCGTCCCGAGCTTATGTTCAACAAACACTTCGGCAAAATCGGCACCGCTGGCAAGAGCAGCATCTAAAATCTCGTTGACTAAATTTTTATCCAGCAAAATATTTCCTCCTTACAAGGACATAAGCAGCTTTTTTAACACCTTAAACGACTTATTGGCCATCTCGCCCCAAAAGTTTGCGTATTCTTTAGCATTATTATTGTTTTTCAAAGGATTATCACTGATAATACGCAAGCTCAGAAACGGCATTTTTTTCATATAACAAACTTGTGCAACCGCGCAAGATTCCATATCAACAGCCAAACCGTCGGCAAACAGCTTGCGAATACCCGCGGCTTCGTCAACGCCGGCAATAAACTTGTCTCCGCTGCAAATCAGTCCTTTATGGACTTTCACGCCGTCATTATCACCATAGTTTAATTTCCCCAGCAAAGCCGGACTGCCGCTAAAACGTGCCGGAAAGTCTTGAACCTGCCCAAACTCGTTAGGCTCCAAACACCAAACATCATTATATACCGTTTCAACACCAGCAACCACATCCATCTGCTCCACTTCATCTCCAATACCGCCGGCAACGCCGGAGTTAATTACACAATCAGGTTTAAAAATATTAATCAATTCAGTCGTTTTGACCGCGGCACAGACTTTGCCGATACCGCTTTTCATTAAGATAATCTCTTTGTCGCCCAAATCACCGGTGATAAATTTTATCCCGTCTTTTTCGCTTTCTTTAACATTAGAAAGCAGCTTTTTGAGCTCGGCAATCTCATCAGACATCGCCGCAATAATTGCAATCTTTTTCATTCAATTTTCCTTTTCCGTAATCGAAACTAAATCCCTGAAACACCAGTTTCCGTCTTCATAAATCACATGCAGAATACTGCCGTTGTCAACCTCTCTGTCCGGAGCACCGAGAGCAATCATCATTTGTCCGAGCATAATCCCGTGCGAAGCAACCGCCATCACCTGATAATCAGATTTTTCTGCCCAGTCTTTCAAACCGGCAAACACCCTCTCCCGCACCTGCAATTTGCTTTCGCCGCCTTCAAAACAAAACTCGGGATAGCGGTTTTCACGATCACGCCATTTGGCATAATCAGCACCGTATTTTGCCGTTGCTTCCGTATGGTGCAGCCCTTCAATCACACCGACGTTAACCTCAATAAAACGCTCGTCTTCAATAAGCGGCACATTCAAAAATTTATCAACGATTTCAGCCGTTTGCAGCGCTCTCTTCAGTGGCGAAGCCAAAATTGCCTCAACCTTTTTATCTGCCAGATAAGCGCCTGTTTTCTCAGCCTGAACTTTTCCTTTTTCAGTCAAAACAGAATTATTGGTTCGTCCCTGAATTCGTCCTAGAGCATTATATGAACTTTCCCCATGGCGGAAAATATAAAATTCTTTACGCATTTACAATCTTTTCCATGTCCTTTGTTTATTAATCTCTTCTTTTTCGCGAAAAGCTTCTTCCAAATCAACCCCGTGCAAATTGGCAATACTGCACAGATAAATCAGCACATCGGCCAATTCCAGCTTAACGTTTCCGGGAACCGAACCGCTGCCGATTGAGCCGCCTTTGTTATTTTTGCGAACGGCAGAAATCAATTCTCCGGTTTCTTCTGCCAGCAAACAGCATTCATAAATCGGATCGACCTTAAAACCACGTTCGGCTTTCATCTCTCTGACATAATCCTGAAAATCTTTTAATGTCGGATTTTCCTTCAAAAACAACTTACTGTCAGTCATACTTAATCTCCGTATCTACGCAGAAATTCTTTCATTTCTGCTTTGAGAACCGCGCTCAAAAGCTTACTGGAATGCCCTTTGTCTGGAACAATCACCAGTTTTGATTCCGGTAAAACCTTATGCAGGCGAAAAGCATTAATCGGCGGACAGATAAAATCCAATCGGTTATGCACGATAAGTGTCGGAATATGCTTGATTTTCGCAATATTATCAATAATTTCGTCATCTTCCATCATAAAATAACGCGCTGCATAATAAATATACACTCTCATCACTGTCTCTTATACACATCTCCGAGCCCACGAGACGGAGCTACATCTCG
>URWU01000054.1 GCA_900551585.1 uncultured Alphaproteobacteria bacterium
CTCGACTAGTCGTCGGCAGCGTCAGATGTGTATAAGAGACAGGTGCCCACATACAGTTTGCCATCGTACACCTGCATCCGCCAGATGTACTGGTTCTCGTTGCGTCCAAAGCCGGACTTTAAACCAGAAAGACTGCCGGAGGGGAACATCTTGGTGGCATTGCCCACCACAAGCTCCATGTTCTCGTCCCTGTCCATGCGGTACAGGTTCACCGACTGTTCCAGATTGGCGTTGATGAACCGGCAGTCCAGTCCGCCGCCAAACTGACCGTCGGCATTCTTGCCGGTCTTGGCAAAGAGGATGCGCTCCAGTGCGATCTCTTCATCATTGTACTCACCAATGTAAAGATGATCGTTGTACACGATCAGGTTCGCCGCACCGGAGCGGGTGCGTTCCGGGTCGATGCCGAAGGTGTAGCGGGCACCATCTTTTTCCTGATCGCCTGCCACGGGTGTCCATGTGAAGGTGCCGTCAGGGTTCTGATCGCCCCGCACCAGTGCAAAGGACTGCATGGTGTTGTCGTCCGGCATATTGTCCTCGGTGCCGGTGCAGATGGAAACATACAGGCGGCCGTTGAACTCAGCCATATCCCAGATGCTGCCGCCGTAGATGCTGTCGGCGTAGTGATAGGCGGGGTAGTTGAACAGGCTGTCGGAATCCGCGATCTGGGTAAAGCCCTTTTCCGGGTCGGAGGAGATCAGCAGGGCGGCGCTGCTCTTGCCGGTGGCGGCATCCATGGTCACGTTGCTGACGACCAGCTGATCCTTGTAGACGCACATCCCGCGGATGCCCACGGAGATGCCCTGCTGGTAGGCTGCGGCATAATCCTGCACACTGTTCAGACCGATATACACCGGTTTGCACTCGTCGGTGGCGGGGTCCACCTGCCAGATGCTGGGCAGAAAGCCAATGCCGCCGCCGCCCACACTGCCGCAGAAGTACAGCTTGCCGTTATACTCCAATGCGTTGCGGAACAGGGGTGTGTAACCGTTGTAGGAGCCGGACATCAACACCTTGGTCTCGCCGGTCTTGGTGTTGATCTTCACCAGCACGCCCTTGGGCCGGCCGCCATCCTCCTCGGTCAGAAAGAAAGTGCCGTTGTAAAGGGCATCGAAGGTGGCGGCAAGCACCTTGTCGTCGTATTCGTCGCCCAGACTGCTCTTCATCAGGGAGAGGGTGTTGCCGATGGCGGCGTAGCAGGTGCCCACATACAGCCAGTCCCCGTAGCCGACCGCTGACCATGCGTAGTTCTGACCCCGGTCACCGGCGTTGTAGGCGGCATCCTCCGGGTCAGTCACGACCGCCACCGCACCGTCTCCCAGATAATCCACGATGCCGTCTGCGGTTTTGACATCCTTTTCCGGGTGGGTGATTTTCTCAAACATCTGGTCGTCCTTGCTGTAAAAGAAAGTATTGCTTTCGTCAAGAGATTCCAGAGTGGTCAGTTTCTCCCAGTCATCGGCCTGCCCGACCGCCTCCGTGCCTTCCGCCGACACCAGAAGCTGCACCGGCAGAGCGGACAGCATCGCTGCTGCCAGCACGCCGCTGATGACACGTTTCCAGTTCATATCGTTCTCCTTATCTACTCTGCCATTTCTTCAAAAACATGAAAGAACTGTCAATGTTTTTCATTGTAGCACAGTCCTGTCGGAAGTGCAAAGGTGCCTTGCTGCTTTTTGCGGATGATTCTTGTAAAATATGTGAGGAAGCCCGCAAAAAAGCCGCCCGGCTCCTGCGAACCGGGCGGCAAAAGGCAAACTTTTGAAAATGATTTACCAGAGGTTTGCGGTTTTGACCGGAATCCCAAACTGGGAGATTTTCACTTTAGTGACGGAACGTACAGTTCAACTCTGATTAAAGGACGCGTTGTTGACGGTATTTATATTGCCGACGGCTGTTCTATTACCCGTTTTGAAAGCGAGAACAAAAGCGGCCGCGACGCAAATATCTTTTGCAGAGCAAATAAAGTGGCTCTTCCGCCTTTATGGATGAAAAACCGCATGATGACGGAGTATGAGTTTCTGAATACACGTCTGAAACTTATCGGCTGGCCGACATTATATGCAGAACCTGCTGACTATTGGTCTACCGAAAGTCCCAAAGGCTCATTCAAGCGTGTCCGCGGCTTTATTGAAACCAAAGGATATGTTATCGGACCGACTGAAAAAGATATTGCCGACATCTTGCAAAATCCGCAAAACGTTTTGAAACGTTATGCCGAACTGCTTAAAATTCCAAGTGACCGGACGGCGGTTTTATTGGATTCTCTCCTGAAATTACCGACGGCGGGAAAATTCCTGCTTGAAAATGATGATTATGTTTCTTTTGCCGAGATTCCCCGCTCCATGAGGGTTAAAGGGATTTTTCTCGACAGCAACACTTATCTTCATTTGGCCATGATTAGCAACACGGTTTGTCTGGAAGATTTCCCGAACCGCAAGCTTCCTTCCCGACAAGAAATCGAACTTTTGGATAAAGTCATTCCGCAAGTGGATTATGCTTTGTCAGAACTGAAACTTGACCATCTGCGTTTTCGCGATAATGCGCTCAAAAAATGCTGGTGGGAAATGCCCTCTTCCGAACGTTTTCCCGGCGAAAAGCGACGCCTGATAAGAATTGATTCCTGGGGTCGTCTGAGTAATGCCGAGAAAAAGCTTCTTGAATTAAAATCTATTTTACTTTAACAATTTTTATTAACTTTCAAAAAAAACGTAATCATGAAAAAGTTACAAAATGCGAACGACTACAAGTCGTTATTTGCCGAATTTTTGGCTGTTGCCGGTGTGGACGAGAAAATGCTGAAGAAATATCAAAACGGAGATTATCCCAAACCGGGAAACTATCTCCTGAAAAACGGCTCGACCTCCTCTCACACGGTTTTTGACGAAGAAGCGGGGATTTATTTTACTCCGAATCTTTATTTGAATTTGATTGCTTTCAGCAAAACGCCCAACAAAAAGTTTGTGGCCCGTGATGTCGAAGGCTGGTGCAATATTCAAGAAGTCCAACTGCCGACCCTTGAAGAACTGACTGCTTTGCAGCAGCAAGTTAAGGCTGTTAATTCGTCTTTATGCGATGCCGGAATGGGGGATTTCTTACTGCAGGCAGACCTCGTCAGCCAATGCTGGTATCAGGAGATTCTGCAGAATCCGCAAAAAGCAAAGGAAACGCGGCGCATTATCCCTATCGGATGTAAAGAAAACGTGTCGGCCGCCGTTGCTTTTATGGCAAAACTGCAGCCGATGTTCGTCAAGTAATGATTGATTAAAAAAAAGAAGGCTCCGAAACAATTTCGGAGCCTTTTTGTTTTTTTGTGCCGCTATTTCTTCGGCTCGGCGACCACTTCTTCGCCGATGATGCTTTCTTGAATATAGTCGTCTGTACACTGAACGCCTTTGCAGCGTTTCAGAACTGTGGTTTTGCGGCCCTCGGTCAGCCCCATGACACGCATAGACGGTACATAAACATCGACAATATTGATTCTGAAAGTGATATAACCGATATTGCCGGCCTCGTCAGAGACATAAACCTTAATCTTATACCGGCCTAAATCAGACGGCATGGCAATTCCGGTAAACAGGCGGTTGTTCTCATCATATTTGAGCCATTTAGGCAGAGGAGAATCATCCTGCATTCCGGCTTTGGTGGTAATTTTGCCGCTGAAATCGACTTTATCCATAATCGAATCCGGAATTTTGATATTAATCTGCTGGCCGGTTTCCAGAGTAACATCCGGAACCAAAGTCGAAGAAGACAAATTGACCGGCGGACGTTTTGCAGGAATATCAAGCAAATACGGACGGTTATCCGGCAAAAATTCGCCGTTTTTCCATTTATCAAACACACCGCGCAGGTAAACGGCAATGCGCGACGGCTTTTCGTTCAGCATATAATAAGGAACGGCGTCCAGACCCAAAGTGGCATACAAGTTGCCGAGCGAATCCTGCAATTCGACATAGGCGCCGTAAGCCTGAACTTCATCTTCAATTGCCTTAGCGGCTTCCAGTTTGCTCTTTTCAGCTTTGCTGCCGTCGGCAATCGTTACGTCTTCGGCAATATTCTCCGAAACATTGGCGATTTCCTGATTAATCTGATAATCTTCATAAGAAGACATATAGCGTGCCCAGGCGACATAAACCTGGCTCAAAACCAGATTTGTCATTCTCTGGCGGCGCAAAGCTTCCAAATCAGAGGTGTTCGGTTCTTTCAAGTCTTCAAAAATATGGATACCGACTTCTTTGGCTTTCTTTGCCCAGACGCGGTTATAATAACCGGGGTTGGTTTTATATTTTTCAACGCTCGGGGTTTGATATTGCTTAACATAAATTTTTAACTCATCAGGAGATGTGACCAAATCACGAATACGCAGTTCCGGACGGTTGGTCAGAGCAATCCACTCCATTTCGGCCAAGCCGCTTTTGATATCCGGCAAAGCAAAATTGCCGTATTCCGGACCGACCAGTTTATATTCGCTTGACGGGTGCAGTCCCATTAAAGTCGCCAAACGGACTTCTGCGGTTTCAAATTCGCGTTTCAAACTCGACAAACGTTTGACGGCTTCCATATATTTACGTTTTTGCACCATCTCGTCCATCGACAGGCTGCGGCCGCTTTCGGCCAGTTCTTTGCTGCGGGCATTGATTTCATCAACAGCCAAAGTCATATATTCAATCATTTCATTAACGGTCGGCAGCAATTTCTGTGCTGTCAGCGTTTTCCAATACAGCAGGCGGGTTTCCTGCAAAACATTATGAATGACTTTGCGGCTCTGCTCAAAAGCAATATTGTTGCGGTATTTTTCGTCCATGCTCTGATAATAAACCGTACTGACATCCAAGATGTTCCAGGCCAGCTTCAGTTCCGAATTAGTATCTCCGGCGGCGGTATCATTCACATAGCCCGCGGTCGCAAAAACTTCCGGCAGTTTATTGACCGGAGATTTTCCGGCCTGAGCAACGCTTTCTTCATAGCTGACAACCCGGCGCGTATAGTTATATTTCAGCGCCAAAGCCATGGCCATATACATATCAATCGGCTTCTCAATTTTGCGCGGCGTGGTCGAATACATATTCTGCATATCGACATCCACACGGATAGCCCTGTCCCAATCAGTATAAGCCACCGGCGTCGGCACGCTCTTTTTCTCCTGATTTCCGACCGTGCAGGAAACCAAAGCAGCCAAACCGATAACCGAAAAAACCAGCAATTTATTCATCGCCATAAAATCCTTTGTAGAAACTTCTCTGAGGCTAAAATATATCAAATTATTTGATATTAACAGTATTTATTTGCTTTTATTCAACTTTCATATATAAAATATTAAAGTTTCCCGGCTAAAATGGATTATGACAGGCAGAGAATCTTAAGGAAAGAGCACTTTAAATCATGTTTGACATTTTCAGGACAATCTTTAAATACCGTGAGAAGAAAAGCCCCGACAAACTCGGGCTTTATCCCGAAAGTGTGCATGTCGACGCGATGCCGGAGCGCCGCTATTTGTGGACATCGCGCATTCTGGTTGTGGTCTCTTGCCTCAGTATCAGTTTTAATATGATGCTGGCGTCAACCATTTATCTGCTCCTGCCGCAGCGTTCTACTTATCCGCGGCTGCTCTACATTAACAACTATTTTTCTCAGCTCGACCAGGTTGAGCCTCAGGAACGCTATGTTTCCGCCTCGGACCTGATAGCCGAACAGCATATTTATCATTATATCCAGCTGCGCCATCAGATTACGACCGATTATGATGAGCTGCAACGCCGATGGGCTCCTTATGAAACCCTCTATTGGTATTCAACCCCCTATGTTTATACCATGTTTATGAACAAAGAAGCGCGTTACAGTATTGACCAATTCCGCAACTTATCCCTGGTTCGCAATGTTGAAATCCAATGGATTAAAATTCTGGCTACCGGCCTATGGCAGAGCCAGTTCCTGACCCATGATTATCTGCCGGGACAAGATAAACCGCATACCAGCATCTGGCGCGCTACGCTGCGTATTGCCTATGGCACCCCGACGTTCCGTAACCGCGACGACCTTGCCAAAAATCCGTTCGGTTTCATGGTCACCAACTATTCCCTCGGTTATATGGGCACACCCGAAACTTCCGCCCATTATCTTGAAACGGCTAAAGAATTCCGCGAAAAAGCTTTTTAATAAACGCGAGGGCGTTTAATCCCACCAGTTAAGCTGACGTACTGCTCGCGTTGCTCACACAGAATATTGTCACCCTGAGCTTGTCGAAGGGTCTCAGCTGCTGTCGTCATTCTGACACTGAGCAAAGCGAAGTGGAAGAATCCAGTTAAATAATGTAGCCTTATTGTCACCCTGAGCGTAGTCAAAACATTTCTGTCACTATCGTCATTTTGAAGCTTTGCCGAAAAATCCACGTTGAGGCGCGAAGGGAGCAACCAGCGTGAGCTGGTTGGGGATTGCACCTCAGCCGAACCGAAGGTTTGCGAAGCTAATCGGCTGACAAGCGGAGCTTGACTTCTGAACTTGCCTAATCCCAGCCGGCGTAAGCCGGTGGTACTTTAGTCAAACAATATAGCTACTTTCTCCTGGTTCCTCACGCGAATATTGACCTCAACAGACTGGCGCTGTTGTCCTCCGGAACGGTCAATAAAACTCAGGATGACACTTGCCTTTATTCCCGTCTTTCTTATTGTCATGTTGAGCGAAGCCGAAACATCTCTGCCTTATTAATTTGCTAAGACCTTTTGCCAAACTCAGGGTGACATTTTTATTTTTAAATACAACCCGTTACAGAAACATGACAATTTGCAACCTTTGCATTTTTCAGTTGCAAAAAAAAAAAAACGTTTATCATTAATATTATAGGCTTTAGTTCTAATTATTAATGAGGTGTGTCATGTTAAATTTGCGAAATACGCTCTTTATGTCAGCGTCAACAATGATTTTGGCGTCTTCAGCTCATGCTTTAGACTTTAATGAACCACCTCGGCCTCACACAAGCACAAACACACTCGAGCTAGAGCCTATATCCATGCCTGCGGCATCTTATCAGGTCTCCGGAATATCCTTTCTCGGCGGCGACGCTTATGACCGCGGCTTTGGTAACTTTAAGGATATCGGCCGCAACTACAATGTCGGTAACTGCGCGACTTCATCAACTCTATACAACAGCAAAAACTGTACTTATCCGCGAGCCTTGCAACAGAGCTCTCGCTGCCCGTTCAAACCCGGTTATTATACCGAATGTGTTTGTCTCCCGCAATTTAAACTGGCGACATGTCCGGCGCCCAAATATAAAAGTTCGCCGCAATGTGACGGCAAAGCTGAAAGATGCCTTTGTCCGGCAACAGTACCTCTTACAAACCCCAATGATAAATGTACGCAATATTGCGACGGAAACTGCATTTCCAAAGACTGCCAACCAACACCAAATGAAACCGGCTGTCAATATGGCACAACTTCCGAAAGCAATGGCTGCGGCGGAACGCGTACGATTTGTAAACCTTGTGCCACCGGAGGCTCAACTTCCTGCTCGGGACAGACATCTCCTTGCAGTTCTGACCAGGTACAAACTTCTTCCTGTAAAGACTGCTGGGGAACAACGCATTATTCCTGCCGTGCTAAAACCTGTGCCGAAAAAGGCATGAAAGACTGTAACGGTTCTTGTATTTCTTTGTCAGCCTGCTGTGGGTGCGGCTCCGGCCAAGTTTGTTATAATGCGGCTTGCTGTACGCCTAAAGCCAATGCAACCGGCTGTCTTTACGGAACGACTTCCGAGAGCAACGGCTGCGGCGGAACGCGCACGATTTGTAAGTCTTGCAATTTAACCCCCTGCTCAGGTATTACATCAAAACCTTCTAACAGTTATTATACAACTTCGTCCTGTACCGACTGCTCCGGTACAAAAACCATCAACTCAGGCTGGGCTTGTAATTCAGGTTACAGCAAATCCGGCAGCTCCTGCGTGAAAGACTGTTCTCTGCCGGCCTGCTCGGGTATCTCCTCAAAGCCGGCAAACAGCTCTTATACGACTAAATCCTGTACCGACTGCTCCGGTACTAAAACCATTAACTCGGGCTGGACTTGTAATTCCGGCTACATTCAATCCGGAAACAGCTGTGTTCAAGAGCAGGAATCTGCTTCGCCCTCACCGTCTCCTTCTCCGTCTGAATCGGAATCATCAACGCCGACACCGAGTAATCCTTACAACCAGTCTCAATGTAACAGCGCTTACGGTTCTCCGAAATCTGACGGCAGATGCAGTCCTGAATATGACGGAAGCCATTGGACAGGCTCTGTTAACGGTTGTCCACGTGATGAAGATTGCGACTGCACTTTCCCAAGTTATGGATCACATCCCGAATGCGCGCAATATTATTCCGGCGCCAAATGTAAACTGACAGTCGGTGAGCCTATGCGGGGACAGTCAGGATGTTAGCCTGATGAACGAGATTGTCGACCAGCAAAAACAGGACATGGCAAAGCTTTTGAAGAATAACCAAAGGCTTTGCATTGTCTTGTTTGATGAAGATGAAAAACTGTTTGCTCCCGAAAAAGAGGCTCTCCTGAAAATTGCCCGCTACAGAATCTGTCTCTTATACACATCTCCGAGCCC
>URWU01000055.1 GCA_900551585.1 uncultured Alphaproteobacteria bacterium
CTGTTATTCTGCTGCAGCGTTCTGAAGGCGGTGCCTTGGACGGTCTCGGCGGCGGCAGTGGTGCCAGCAGCTTTTTAACCGCCCGCGGAACAGGTAACTTTCTGACCAGATTGACCGCCATTTTGGCCACAATCTTCATCATTACCAGTATTTCGCTGTCGATTTATCATCAGGGTTTTGAACGTAAGTCCAGCTCTATTTTAGAGGCCGAGCCGGTGGCTGCCTCATCTCAACCCGCCGAGCCTCAGGCTCCGGTAGCGGCTGAATAATGACTAACTTAATTAAAATAGAGGCACCTTTATAAGGAAGGTGCCTCTCTCACTTTAAAACAAGGAAATTTAAATGTCTGAAAAAACAAAATTTATCTTTATTACCGGTGGTGTTGTTTCCTCGCTGGGTAAGGGTTTAGCTTCGGCTTCTTTGTCTTCGATTTTGCAGTCCCGCGGTTTCAAAGTCCGCATGCGCAAACTCGATCCTTACCTGAACGTTGACCCCGGTACCATGAGCCCTTATCAGCATGGTGAAGTCTATGTGACCGATGACGGTGCCGAAACCGACCTCGACCTTGGCCACTATGAGCGCTTTTCCGGCGTTGCCTGCCATAAGACTGACAGTATTACCACCGGCAAAATTTATCAGCGCGTGATTGATAAAGAACGCCATGGCGACTACCTCGGTGCCACCATCCAGGTTATTCCTCATGTTACTAATGAGATTAAAGATTTTATTTTGTCAGACATTACCGATGAAGACTTTGTCCTTTGCGAAATCGGCGGTACCGTCGGTGATATTGAAGGCCAGCCTTATCTGGAAGCAATCCGTCAGGTCGCTTATGACTTGGGCCGCGACCGCGCGATGTTCATTCATGTAACTTTGCTGCCTTATATTCCGACTGCAGGCGAGTTGAAAACCAAGCCGACCCAGCACTCGGTTAAAAAACTGCAAGAATACGGAATCCAGCCGGATATGCTGCTTTGCCGTTCGCAAATGCCGCTTCCTGAAGGTGAAAAACGCAAAATCGCTTTGTTCTGCAACATCCGCGAAGAAAATGTGATTGCTGCTCTTGATGTTGACAATATTTATATGGTGCCGATTTCTTATTCTCATGAAGGCATGGACAGACAAGTCTGCAAACATTTCGGCATTGAATGCGAGGGCGAGCCGGATTTAAGCAAATGGGAAAATATTGTTGAAACCATTCGTCATCCGGAAGGCGAGGTCAAAGTTGCCGTCGTCGGCAAATATACCCAGCTTCTCGAGGCTTATAAGTCAATCAACGAGGCTTTGAGCCATGGCGGTATTGCCAATAAATATAAAGTCAGAATCAAATGGATTGATTCCGAATTGTTGGAAAAGAGCGATCCGGATATTTATTTGTCGGATGTCTGCGGTATTCTGGTTCCCGGCGGCTTTGGCCAACGCGGTACCGACGGTAAAATTGCCGCCGTTAAATATGCCCGTGAAAACAAAATTCCGTTTTTGGGTATTTGTTACGGTATGCAAATGGCTGTTATTGAGACCATGCAAAATGTTGTCGGCGTTAAAAATGCTTACACCACCGAGCTGCGCCCGAACTGCGAACCGGTTGTCGGCCTGATGACGGAGTGGGAAAAAGACGGCGATAAACAAAAACGCTCTAAAGACGGCGATTTAGGCGGAACCATGCGCCTTGGTGCTTATCCCTGCGTTTTGGCGAAAGATTCTCTGTCTCGCAAAATTTATGGCCAAGATCAGATTTCTGAGCGCCACCGTCATCGTTATGAAGTTAACAATAAGTATGAAAAACAATTAAACGAAGCAGGAATGGTTATTGCCGGACGTTCTCCCGACGGCCGTCTGCCGGAAATTGTTGAAATTCCAAATCATCCCTGGTTTATCGGCGTTCAATTCCACCCGGAACTCAAGTCCAAACCGTTTGATCCTCATCCGTTGTTTGTGTCTTTTGTAAAAGCTGCTATTGAAAAATGTCGCTTGTTGTAAAAGCCTGATAAGCTGATAAAAAGTCCTTTAGGGTGGCCTGAAGGACTTTTTTGTGCTTGCTTTGTCATCTTCTTTGTGTTAATCCGAAAGACGTTTTTTTATTACTAGTATTAACCCTAATTAATATTGTTATGTATCATTTTGATAAAGAAGCTTTAGAGCTTATGCGCAAAATTTATAATGAGTTTTGCCTGACGTCAAATTGTTTTGAGTTCATCAACCCGTCACGCTTGGATAAAATGAATTTTATTATAAGCGGCAATGATGAAAAGAGTTTGCAAATTGTCAGAGAACTGCGAGGCCTGCATTCTTTTTTCAGCACTTATAAGCTGGAAATGAATTTATGCTCCGGCAATCGCGATCCGGTCGAATTTCTTAAAAGATTTAAGGAAATTTACCCGGGTGGAATGGGACTGCTGGTGGCTGATAATGCTTATTATTCCTGGCTGATTGACGACAGCCCGCAGCAAACGTTTAATATCGGGCTTATCCGTCCGGATTTTGGTGAAGATTATATTCAAAAAATGGTCGCTCATCAGGCACCCGAACATTATGCCCTGCATATCCGCACGGTCAAAGACAAGAAAAACCATCTGGGAACCTCGCTTGGCTGTTATCGCAAAGACCTGAAAAAATATGAAGCCATTGCCGTCCGCAATGACAGCATAGAAAGCTGGGTTTATGCCGCGTATATTTATCATGAACTGAAACTGCTTTATGACTATACGCCGGCATTTTATATAACAGAAAACAGCTGGACAGCACTTCCGCCGGAAGAAAGTTTCAAACTCTTTTGGGAATTGGGTATCCGGCCTCGTACACCGCAATATGCAACTTTGCAAGACATCATGGTTAATAACAGCGTTTTGTTTGTTGAACCTAAACGTTTCTCGGTAAGTACCTGTTCCCGCGTCAATTGCTGGCAACAGGAACAGAAAAAAGGAGTGGGGGATTATGGCTTCTATTTCTTTGACGAGGATTTTGATGAGCTTTTAAAGAGTCCTGAGCTTAACCCCGATGACATTCTCTATGATGTAAACAATGCTTTGCATTTTGTGCCGTACCGTTCTGAGTTTGAGGAATATTGGGATATCATTCAGAAAGAACGCGATAATCTGCATCAGGTTCAACACAAACTGAACTTTGAGGAAGAAACCGAGTATCGCCGGATTCATGGTCGGCAGAAAATGGAGCTTTTGATAGACCAACATCTGGACTATGTCAAAAAACTGTTTGAACTCTAAATCTTTAAATCTTCTAAACAACAGGCCTGCCGCGTGAACTTTTTGTTCCCGGCAGGTTTTTGTTTTGGTTTATATCTTTTTCAATCCGGTTGCCAAATTCTGCTTTCTCTGTTATTACTTATGCAATTGTGATTGCTGCGGCACTTGTGTCCGCGGCAGCTTCAGCCGGATTTTTAACCCAACAGGAAAGGTACAATATGGAACAGAGAGTTATTAAAATCGGTAATTTTGAAATCAGCAACCGCCTGCCTTTTGCTTTGCTGGCCGGTCCCTGCCAGATTGAGAGCCGCCAGCATGCCATTGATATGGCCGGCGCCATGGTCGAAATCACCAAAGCACTCGGAATAAATTATATTTTCAAAGCTTCTTTTGACAAAGCCAACCGCACGTCTATCAACACGCCGCGCGGTGTTGGGCTGGAAGAGGGGATGCGTACCTTTGATGAAATCAAAAAACTCTATAACAATATTCCGATTGTGACTGATGTTCATGAAAAAGAGCAATGCGGCATTGTTGCGCCTCATGTCGATATGCTGCAAATCCCGGCTTTCTTGTGCCGCCAGACAGATTTGGCGGTTGCTGCCGCCCGGACCGGCAAAGTCGTCAATATCAAAAAAGGCCAGTTTTTAGCGCCTTGGGATATGAAATCTCTGGTAAAAAAATGCGATGATTCCGGTAACTCAGATGTCTGCCTGACCGAGCGCGGCGCCAGCTTTGGTTATAATACGCTGGTCACGGATTTTCGCGGCCTGCCCAGAATGGCCAAGGACACGGGTTGTCCGGTTATTTTTGATGCAACCCATTCGGTTCAGCAGCCGGGAGGCAACGGCACAACTTCAGGCGGTCAGCGTGAATATGCGCCGGTTCTGGCTCGGGCCGCAGTCGCTGTCGGTGTTGCCGCTTTGTTCATCGAGACGCATGATAATCCGGACGTTGCTTTGTCAGACGGTCCGAACATGATTCCGCTGCATGATATGAAACGCGTTTTATCTGAGCTTCAGGCTTATGATAAAATAACCAAAACAATTGTAAAACCTTACTAATTATTTTGAACTGCCCCGAAAGGGGCAGTTCTCATGACAGAAAAATCAATGAGCAAAATCGGCTGCAGTTTTATTTTTATTCTACTGATTTTAGGCGGCGGTATGTTGCTTCATTCCCGTCTGGCTCAGCCTGTTGCACATGGCAGCCGGTGCAAACCGCCGAGTGCGGCGGAAGATTCCAAAACCATCTCAGGAGAGAATGTCCGGCAGTTATTGCTGCGTCTGCAACTGCATCGGGCATTTCTGGAAACAGATAAATTCGGGGAGGATATGGCCGAGCTTGTTTTTTGGGCGCAGGAATATCACTCTGCCGACAAGCATACTTTCACTTCAAAAGCTCAGATTATTGAAACAATCAACAAACAATACCAAAAAGAATGTCTGGTTATGCCGCTTTGGCTGACAGAAGTCTTAAAAGAATTTGCACCTGATAACACAAAAGGGGCCGGCGGCTAAAAGGCACGTTTTATGAAATTTAACGACGAAGGCTATATAATCAACATCAAAAAGCATGGCGAGAGTTCGGCAATTCTCACGGTGTTGACGCGTGACAACGGCAAGGTTGTCGGCTTTGTCAAAAACGGCCTGACGCGCAAAAACCTCGGGGTTTATCAACTTGGCAATCTCGTCGCTATAGAGGCTTATTCGCGGGTTGATGAGAATATGCTGAGCCTGAAGGTTGAGCTGGTTTCGCCGACTGCGGTCAATTTTTTGAACGATCCGGCCAAGCTGGAAACGCTGGCCTCTTTTTGCGGTTTGTGCAATATTTGCATGCCGGAACAAATGGCTCTGGAAAGATTATTTTATTATGCGGACAGTTTCTTTAATCTGATACTTGAAGATAATTGGATAACTCATTATGCTTACTTTGAGTTTTATCTTCTTGATTTTTTAGGAATCTCCCTTGATCTGAGCGAATGTTCCGCAACGGGGACAACCGAAAATCTGGTTTATGTATCACCTAAAACCGGCAAAGCCGTTTGTGCCGAAGCCGGAGAACCTTATAAGAACAGACTGTTTAGTTTTCCACAATTCATCTTAGAGCAAAATTATGAGCCAACCCCGCAGGAACTAAGGGATTTACTAGAAATGACGGCATTTTTTCTAAACAAAAACTTTTTTCAAACTCACGGCTTGAAATTCCCGCCAAACCGTGCTAATTTGCTGCATAATTTGGGATTAAACAGGTGAAAATATGGCCGAAGCAATAGAAAAAATTAAAGATGTCCATTTAGCCGAAGAGCTGAGCAGCAGATATTTGTCTTATGCAATGTCGACGATTGTCGATCGTGCGCTGCCCGACGTGCGTGATGGTTTGAAACCCGTTCACCGCCGTTTGCTTTATGCAATGCGCCAGCTGCATTTGGATCCGAAATCCGGTTTTAAGAAATGCGCCCGCGTTGTCGGTGATGTTATCGGTAAGTATCACCCGCACGGTGACAGCGCCGTTTATGGCGCGATGGTGCGTTTGGCGCAAGATTTTTCAGTGCGTTATCCTCTGGTTGACGGACAGGGCAACTTCGGCAACATTGACGGAGACGGCGCAGCCGCCATGCGTTATACCGAAGCGCGCCTGACCGAATTTGCCATGGCGGTTATGGAAGGCCTGACCGAAAATGCCGTCGATTTTCGTGACACTTATGACGGTGAAGAAGACGAACCTGTTGTTATGCCTTCTATGGTTCCGAACCTTTTGTGCAACGGCTCAATGGGTATTGCCGTCGGTATGGCGACCAATATTCCGCCGCACAACCTGAGTGAAGTTTGTGACGCTTTGCTTTATATCATTGAAAACCCTGATTGTGAAATCGAACCTTTGGTTAAACGTATTAAAGGACCTGATTTCCCGACCGGCGGCGTGATTATTGATAAATTTGCAACAATTTTAGATGCTTATACACACGGCAAAGGCACTTTCCGCATTCGTGCCAAATGGGAAAAAGAAGAACTGAGCCACGGCCAATATCAGATTATCATAAAAGAAATCCCTTATCAGGTTGTTAAATCCAAGCTGATTGAGAAAATTGCCGCTTTGCTGATGGATAAAAAACTGCCGCTGTTGAATGATATCCGTGATGAATCGGCCCAAGATGTCCGTATTGTTCTGGAACCCAAAAACCGTACGGTTGATGCGGCTTTGCTGATGGAACATCTGTTCAAGCAGACTGATTTAGAAGTCCGCTTCACAATGAACATGAATGTTCTCGATTCTGATACTGTTCCGCGGGTCATGAATATTAAAGAAGTTTTGGTCGAGTTTTTGAATCACCGCCATAATGTTTTGAAGCGCCGGGTCAATTTCCGTCTTGATAAAATTAATGCCCGTATGGAACTCTTAAGCGGCTATCTGATTGCTTATCTCAACCTTGACGAGGTTATTCGCATTATCCGTGAAGACGATGAGCCCAAAGCGTCTTTGATGAAAAAATTTGCGCTTAGCGATACTCAGGCCGAAGCCATTTTGAACATGAAACTGCGCTCTTTGCGTAAATTGGAAGAAATGGAAATCCGCAAGGAATATGATGACCTGGCCGCAGAAAAGAGCGAGCTTGAAGCCTTGATGGCCGATGAAGGCAAACGCTGGGAAGCCATTGCCAATGAAATCAAAGCCACCAAAGAAAAATTCGGTAAGAAGACAGCTTTGGGACGCCGCCGCACGGAGTTTGCCGAAGTTGCCGAAGATATTGATGTTCCGGTAGAAGTCTTTATTGAGAAAGAGCCGATTACCGTTATCTTGTCGCAAAAAGGCTGGATTAGGGCTTTGAAAGGCTACAGCGATTTGAACGAGGAGTTCAAGTTCAAAGATGATGACGCTTTGCTTTTTGCCATTCATGCCCAGACAACGGATAAAATCATTTTGTTTGATACGTCCGGAAAATTCTTTACCATTCCGGCTAATGAAATTCCGTCCGGTCGCGGTTTCGGTCAGCCGCTGCGTTTGATGGTCGACTTGGGAATCAATGACAATATCAGCGATATGTTTGTTTTTGAACCCAAAGCCCAATATCTGATTGCTTCAAATTCCGGACGCGGCTTTGTTGTTGATGAAAATCATATCATGGCACAAACCCGCAACGGCCGTAAGATTATGAATGTTGAAAACGGTGAAACCGCCAAATTCTGCAAGAAAATCAGCGGTGATATGGTTGCCACAATCGGTGATAATCGTAAATTGCTGGTCTTCAAGGTGGAAGAAATCCCGACCATGGCCAGAGGCCGCGGCGTTACTTTGCAGAAATATAAGGACGGCGGCTTGAGCGATATTCAAATCTTCAATGAGGCAGACGGCTTTACTTATACCAGAGCCGGCGGTACAAAAACGGAAACGGATTTGCTGACTTGGCTGGGGCATCGTGCTCAGGTCGGAAAGCTGGCGCCTTTCGGTTTCCCGAAGAGCAATAAGTTCTTAAAAGATTAAACATCAGGGCAGGCCTTCAACGGTCTGCCTTTGTTAAAAGAACTTTGTCACCCTGAGCGTAGTCGAAGGGTCTCAGCAAATTGACAGAAATCATTGGTTCTGAAAGAACTTAAGATTTTGTCACCCTGAGCGTAGTCGAAGGGTCTCAGCAAATTAATATAAAGGCAAGTTTATGAACAACTACTATGTTTATATAATGACAAACAAAATATGTTCGGCTCTTTATATTGGCGTTACAAATGATTTAGTCCGAAGAACTTATGAACACAAAAACAAGTTGATTGAAGGGTTTACTAAAAAATATAACATTGATAAATTAATATATTTCGAAGCAGCAGAAAATATAGAAGATGCAATCAAACGAGAAAAACAATTAAAAGGCTGGATAAGAAGTAAGAAGGAAAATTTAATAAATTCACAAAATCCTTTGTGGAATGATTTATATGAAAATATAATAAGCTGAGATTCTTCCACGCGCAAAAAGAAAATCTTTTTGCTTGGTCAGAATGACAAAATAATTATTATTCTGGGCAACGTCAAAAGATTTTAGCAAATTAAGATTGAAGAAAGATAATAATGACGGAAATTTTATTTGAATATACCAGACAGGGGCAATATGTCAAAGTTACGGCCATTGAACCGGAAACCAGAACCGAGGTTTGCGTTGTGGTTCCGGCCGGTTTGTCCGAGCAGCAAATGCAGATTCATGCTCTCAAAAAGCTGCAATATGTTTTGAAAAAGAAAGAAGAGGAATAGAAATTATTATGCCAAGCGATATTGAAACTGTCTCTTATACACATCTCCGAGCCCACGAGACGGAGCTACATCTCGT
>URWU01000056.1 GCA_900551585.1 uncultured Alphaproteobacteria bacterium
CGAGATGTAGCTCCGTCTCGTGGGCTCGGAGATGTGTATAAGAGACAGATTATAAGGCCGCGCAAAATTGCTCATAATCCTCTCAGAGCAAACTTTCAGCTCAGATGAAGGGGTCATAAGCCCATTGCAGCAAAGCCTGCCGCTGCCTTGGGCGGCAGCCCAAATCACCCCAGATACAATTCTTTTTTAACTGTGCCTGATGACGGCTGAAAGCACGCCAGCGTTTTATCTGAATATCATCTATTTGGGGAAGACGGCGCCCGCGATAATAGCGGCAATACCATTGAAACCAACCGCGCGGATCAGGCCCAATAATCCAGCCGCGCTTTTTCCATTCGGATAACGGCAAACGCGATTTAACCTGAAACAGATTTTTATCATTATCAGGACTGGCTAACGAAACCTGAGCATCATCAAACCATGATTTGGGAAATTCATCTCGGCAATCATTGAGGTAATGCCCTTCAAAAACGCCAAGACGCAGCATTTCCGGCGGAGTCAGTTCCGGCTGAAAATCAGGTGAAAAATTTTCGCCTTCCGGTTCAAGCAAATCATAGTGATAATCTTTTTGCATTTTATCATTAACATAGATTGTGACCATATTATCCTCCTGACAAGGATATAATCACAAACTTTTTGACGACAAGTCAGTCTTCGTTCAATTTCAAAAAACCTTCAGACTGCATTTTATAAAAACCGTAGAAAATTCCCTTATTTTTAATCAGTTCTTCCTACGTCCGGTCTCAACAATCTTGCCTTTTCTTTTGCGCGATGAACTTCTTTTCCCAAAATCAAACGCCAAAGCTCAGAGAAGCCGGCAAAAAAATCCCCTTCGGCAAAACCCAAAGGGGATTTTTATTATTTAATCGAAGCATCAAGCGGATTAAACCGCAGCAACATCGTCTTCCATAAATCGTATTTATCAAGATAACGATTGGCAAAAATGGAATATGGCGCACAAACATAAACAGCACGGCGCGCACTGTCGGCAACCGAACGGAAAGACTTGTCGCTGTTATAGCGGCCGGTATCTAATATTTTCACCTCGCGAACCGTTCCGTCTTTATTCAAAAAGACACGGATTTCAATAATCATATCTTTAATACCCATCGCGCCGGGGTCAAGATTCCAACAAGCACGCAGACGGCCGGCAATCGCGTCGATTTCCGAAATTGACAATTCGCTGAAATATGAACCGCCGGTTCCGCCCTCAACACCCATATTGGCAACATCGGTTCCTTCTTTAATAGTCGCCGTCGAACTGGTATTTCCGGTTTCTTTTTCCAAAGCATCAACCGAAGCCAACAGACTTTTCAGAGGATTAGCCAGTTTGGGTTCCTCTTTGGCTTTGGGTACGGGCTTCTTATCAACCGGCTTCTTAGGCTGTGGTTTTGGAGCCGGTTTCGGTGTTGCTTTTTTAACCGGAACATTCGGCTTTTTAGGCTGCGGCGCAACCAAGAAATCTTGTTTCGGCGGTTTCGGAGTTTCTTTGGTTTCAACCTTTTCTTCTTCCGCCTTGGTTTCTTTTTCTTTGGCTTTCGGCTGTTCCTGCGGCGCTTCATCTTTGGTATAATTATTTTCAATTTTGCGCTGAACTTTGCTGGCAGCTTTATCTTCTTTACCGATTTTGGCTTTCGGCGGCAAATTAGTCATTTCTGAGATTTTAATGTCTTTCAAATCGACAATAATCGGCACCTGCTCCAATGTAGCACGATTTGACCAGAACAGCGGCAAATCAATCACCATCATCAGGAACACCACCAAATGGAGTGTCAAAGACTTTTTGAGAGCCTTATTCATATGTTCATTTTTTACGAGCTGCATAAGGCTTGGGTTCCGTTTTCAATCCTACTTTTTCAAAACCGGCTTCTTTCAAAATCGCCATCAAGCCGATAACGCGGCCATATTCGGCACCGGTATCTCCGGAAATGGTAACGCTCAAACTGCTGTTTTCTCCGCGGATAGCTTTAAGCTTGTCAACAATTTTATCCGCCGGAATTTCTGTCTCGCCGATGTAATAATAGCCTTCCTTATCAACGCTGATGTTAACCGAAGTTTCTTTGCCTTCCATCGCTTTGCCGCCGACTTTTGGCAAATCAAGGGCAATACCGGAAGTCATCAACGGCGCTGCAACCATAAACACCACCAGCAGAACCATCATCACATCCATCAGATTGGTAATGTTGATTTCGGCATTGCGGCGGCTGGCTCTCTGCGAGCGGCGGACTTGTTGGATTAAGGGCATGTTACTCTCCTGCCATTTCGGCCTTGATAGCCGTATCATCAATTTCGCGCGACAGAATGCTGGAAAATTCAGCCATAAAGTTTTCCAAACGTTTTGCATAGCGGTCAATATCGGAAGAAATTTTGTTATAAGCAACCACGGCCGGAATAGCGGCAATCAAACCAAAAGCCGTCGTAAACAAAGCCTCGGCAATACCGGGTGCCATAGCCGACAAAGAGTTGCTCTGCGTAATTGCAATTGCATTAAAACTGTTGATAATACCCCAAACGGTACCGAACAAACCGACCAGCGGCGCAACCGAACCGGTTGAAGCCAGAAACCCCATGCGGGTATCAAGCTCGTCAAGCTCCTTATCCATGGAAACCATCATCGCTTTTTCAATACGCTGCTGCAAAGACACGCCGCGCAGACCGCGGTCTGTCTTTGATTTCAGAATATTGGTGCGTTTCCACTCTTTCATAGCCGCCACAAACATCGCCGACATCGGGTCGGACGGACGATTGCCGATTGAATCATACAAACGGTCAAGAGAACCGCCGGACCAGAATTTTTCTTCAAAGCTGCGTGAACGCTGCTTTACCTGACGCAGGGTTCCGACTTTTTCAATGATAATTGCCCAGCACCAAACCGACGCCGCAATCAAACCGATCATCACGACTTTGGTGACCATATCTGAAGCCCAAACCATATCCCACATAGACATTTGGGCAGCAGCAGTTGTAACATCCGTTAAAGTTTCTGTTTCCATTTTTATATCTTTCTTACATGCAAAAAAGTTCTATTCCGAAAAGTTAATCGGAATTTATCACAAAATATTAAAGATTCAATTAATTAAATGACTTATGAGAAAAAAATCTCACAAGATGAAAGCCTTTGATTTTACAGAAAGTTTATTGGGCTTTTTTGACCAATTCTTCGGGAATTCTGACCGGACGTTTTTTCAAAAGGCTGACATAAGCCAGCTTAATCTCAATTTTAGCCAGCAGCGTTTCACCGCGATAAATTTCTTGTTTCATTTCCGCTCCGGCACCTTTCATTTCCGTCAGCTCGCAAGTGACGGATAACAAATCGTCCAAAACCGCCGGTGCTTTATATTCAATATTCAGCCCGCGCACCATAAAACCGCATTTGTCTTCTGCCAAAGCGTCTTGCTGATTGACACCCAAAGCACGGATAAACTCGGTTCTCGCCCGCTCGGCATATTTGAGATAATTGGCATAATAAACCACGCCGCCGGCATCGGTATCTTCATAATAAACTCTTGCCGGGAAGACAAAAACTTTGCCATAAAACTCTCCTTGCGGTGCTTTTACATCATAAGCCATTTCTCTCAAACTCCTTAGAATTTTTTAACACTATACCTAACATCATAATCCGGAATCTACCGAAATTAATCTGATTCTATCACGCTTAATAAATCAAACTGCTCCGCTTCGGGACGAAACTTTTTCACCCGCGGCGCACCGAGATACTCACAGCCCAAATCAGAAATCATTCTTCCGCGCGGCGTCCTTTGCAGAAATCCGAGTTTCAGCAAAAACGGTTCAATCACTTCTTCTATCGTATCGCGTTCCTCGGACAATGCCGCGGCCAAAGTATCAATACCGACCGGGCCGCCGCCGTAATTTTGCAGAATACACGCCAGATAGCGGCGGTCGAAAGCATCCAGTCCGTAATTGTCAACATCAAGACGGCGCAAAGCATTATCGGCAATTTTATTATCAACGCTGCTGGCATTGGAAACAGCACCAAAATCTCGTACGCGGCGCAGCAAACGGCCGGCCACGCGCGGTGTTCCCCGCGACCGTTTGGCAATCTCTGCCGCTCCTGATTCGGAAATCGGCATACCCAGCAGATTCGCTCCGCGGATAACAATCTGTTCCAACTCCGCCGGCGTGTAAAAATCCAAACGCAAGGGGATACCGAAACGTTCACGCAGCGGTGTCGACAGCAAGCCGGAACGGGTTGTGGCCCCAACCAGAGTAAAAGGCTGCAAATCAATACGCACCGAACGTGCCGACGGACCTTCACCGATAATCAGATCAAGCTGAAAGTCTTCCATCGCCGAATATAAAACTTCTTCAATGGCCGGATTTAAGCGGTGGATTTCATCAATAAACAAAACATCATTGCGTTCCAGATTGGTGAGAATTGCCGCCAAATCACCCGATTTGGAAATCATCGGTGCCGAAGTTGCCCGAAAACCGACCCCGAGTTCTTTGGCCACAATTGACGCCAAGGTGGTTTTACCTAATCCGGGAGGACCGAAAAGCAAAACATGGTCAAGCGCTTCACCGCGTTTTTTAGCAGCCTCGATAAAGACTTTCAGGTTCTCGCAAACCAGCTTTTGGCCGACAAATTCCGCCAGACAAGTCGGGCGCAGACTGACCGGCAGGTTGTTTTCCTGTTCGTCGTCTTCGGTTACGCGGGGGCTGACCAGCCTTTCCTCATCAATCATTTAGTCTTAATCCTTTTTGGCAAATTCTTTTAGTGATAAGCGAATTAATTCCGAAACATCAATATCGGGATGAGCTATCAAAACCTGATTAACCACCCGATAAGCCTCCAGCCGCTGATAGCCTAAGTTGACCAGCGCCGACAAGGCATCTTCCATCGCCGTCGGATCATCAGCCCGGGCAATTAAGTTGTCTTCATAATTTTCGGTTTGTTCAGTTGCGTCCATATCCAGCTCCTTTGCTAATTCGGCAGTTGTTGTTGCCGCAGCAACCGGAATGGTCACGATTTTATCTTTAAGCTCGGTAACAATTCTGGCTGCCAGTTTGGGTCCGACACCGTTTGCCCGTGTAAAGGAAGCCTTATCCTGCGCGGCAATGGCCTGAGCCAGCTGCTGGGGAGCCAGCGCCGATAAAATACTCAGACAGACTTTGGCACCCACACCCTGAACTTTAGTCAGTGTTAAAAACCACTCTTTTTCCATAGCTGAATAAAAGCCGTATAAGGAAATGCTGTCTTCACGAACCACGGTTTCAATCAATATATTGGCCGCATCGCCAATCTTCAAGCGTCCGAGTGTTTTGGCCGATGCAAAGACCAGATAGCCGACGCCATTCACATCGATAATGCAATATTCATCACCGATAGTGTCAACAATTCCCTTGAGTTTAGCAATCATTCCGTTACCTTTTAGTTTTTAATTTATTACCAGATTATACAAATATCTTTTTGACTGCAATCATTATTTGCTTTTAAGAACAAAATAAAAACAAACCCGGTTTTTGAATTTATCAAAAACCGGGCCGAGCCTCATAATTTATTCAAACACATAGAGCGGCAAGTCATACAACAACGCCCAATCGGGAATATCGGAAACCCTTTTGACGAACTTGACCGTATAAAAAACTTCATGACAGCCGAGCACCGGAATTTCCAAAGAAGGTAATTCTTCATCTGATTTGATAAAAACCTCCAGCGTATGAAAATTTTCATGATTAAAAATGAAAATAATCTTTTCTCGGTACGTTTTGCTGGCAAAAGCCACCCGGCTGGTATCCATCAGATTCTTTTGAGCAACAGTCAACGTTCCGTTAAAATAGCCGTCCAGAACTCTTTCCGCCATACCGCAGGCAAGAGGAAACATTTCCTGATGATTGAGAAAATTTTGCGCTTCTTCGTCCAAGTAACCATAAATTTTACAAACGACCCGCACACAATGACAAAGCAAACCGCCATCGCTGATGTGCCGGAGATTGATAATTTCTATCGGCGACATCTCTTCAATCGGCTTTTTTGTGTCATCAACCGGATAACCGAACTGGCACTCCAAATAGGAAATCAACTTCTCGCGCCATTCCCGACAACTTGTCTCAATGGCCTGAATTTCTTTTTTCATAAACTAAATAATTTAAGTGACATATTTTTAAAACATTTGCCGCAACATATATCATATTGCGGCAAAATTGTCTACTTAAATAAACTTTAGGCAATGCGGCGAATCTGCAAAGGCACCTTGGCATTTTCCCGTTCATAATTCTCAAGATATGCCAGCCAGTCGTCACGCCCCTGCTCTTCAAAGAAAGCGCGCATAAAATCAACCATAATCTGATGTCTCCGGCTAGCCTCTTCATAACCGGCCGCAGTCATCATCATATTCTTCAGTTTGAAGATTTTTTCAAAATAGTGATTGATAAAATTATCACCGATACGCCCTTTTTGTTTATATTCCTCACTGCTTAATGACTCTTTCGGAAAATATTCCGGCTCAAAAATCTGATGACGCTCTTTACGGGTTACCGTATAAGCCAGATTTCTGATAATGCCGGTTGCACCCATCGCATCAAGCATATCGGCATCAGAAACAACTTTTCCCTCAATTGTCTGCGGACGAATACCTTTAAGTGCTTTACTGTAGCCCATGCTTTGAATAATATTGCAGACCCTGTCGACAACCTCGTCACTCAAAGGATAAGCCCCCATAATCCGGCGTGCATTCAGCAAACCGGCGGCATTTTTCTCACCGAATAATTTATAATCATCAACATCATGCAAAAGAGCGGCCAGAGCAACAATTTTCGGGTGAGCCTGTTCTTTGTCGGCCAAAGTCATTGCCAGATTATAGACGCGCTCGATATGGTCAAAACCATGACCGTCATCACCTGTCGACATCAACAACTTGACTTCATTTTTAATTTTTTCAATCATCTTAACATCCCAATCACTTAAAGAAGTTTGATTAACAATTGTCCGCAATTCTGCATCACATGCCTAGCACGCGAGACCGGCGGTAATTATAATGAGTAATCGCCATAGCCAAAGCATCTGATGAGTCATTATTCTTCGGTTTACACCCCGGCAGCAAAACCTTAACCATCGTTTCAACCTGACTTTTTTCAGCCCGGCCGACACCGACCAGCGCTTTTTTTACTTTAGTCGGCTCATATTCCGTTACCGGAACATTAAAAAGAGCCGGCGCCAGAATAACAACACCGCGCGCCATTCCGAGTTTGATGGTCGACATCGGATTTTCATTTAAGAAAACCTGCTCAATTGCCGCCTCATCCGGCTTGTAAAGTTCAATCACCTCATTTAACGTACGGTGAATAACCGCCAGACGGCTCGGCAAATCGGCTTTGGTATCTGTCTTGATAAAACCGTCCGCCACATAGCGCAAACGGTTATTTTCAATTTCAATCACACCCCAGCCGGTTGACGACAAACTCGGATCAAGCCCCAGAATACGCATAATATCTGCCCCTGTATAAAAAAGGCGGAGAATTTTCTCCGCCCTGCTTTTTCTATTCTGCTTCCAGAGCTTTCATGACTTCGTCAGAGAACTCGGCATTATGATAAACCTTCTGCACATCATCGTCCTCATCGAGAGCATCAATGAAATCAAGCAGCTTTTGAGCTGTTTCAAGATCGGTGATGTCGGTTTTGACATTGGCTTTCCAATCCAGGCGGGAAGCGGACGGCGTTCCGAAAGTTTTTTCCAGAGCTTCGGTAACGGCACCCAAATCATCAGGAAGAGTTTCAATCTCATGATGTTCATCATCACTGGCAACATCATTGGCACCGGCTTCCAAAGCGGCTTCAAACATTTTGTCTGCTTCAGCGGCGGACAAAGGATATTGAATAAAACCGATACGTTCAAAGTTGAAAGCAACTGAGCCGCTCTCACCCATCACGCCGCCGCGTTTTCCGAAGATTGTGCGGATATTGCCGGCCGTACGGTTTTTATTATCGGTCATCGCTTCAACAATAACGGCAACTTTACCGGGACCGAAACCTTCATAACGGGTGCTGACATAATCAGCGCCGCCGGCTGTCTGGCTGGCTTTGGCAATGGCACGCTCAATATTGTCTTTGGGCATGCTTTCTGCACGGGCAGCCTGAATAGCCAAACGCAAACGCGGATTTTTATCAGGTTCGGGCAAACCGCTCTTGGCGGCAATGGTAATATCACGGGCCAATTTGGCAAAAACGCGTGCCTTTTTGGCATCTTGAGCACCTTTACGGTACATAATATTTTTAAACTGGGAGTGTCCAGACATCTATTATACTCCTAACAAAATCAGCCTTGCGGCTTAAATTCTTCTAAGTCACTGCGCTTATACTACAATACGTTTGTTTTCGCAAGGATTTTTTGATATAAAAAGAAAGAAGATTGATTTTAGAAAGATAGCCGGAGTGGAGGATTTGAGGTGAAAAAACTTGAGCGTACTCAAG
>URWU01000057.1 GCA_900551585.1 uncultured Alphaproteobacteria bacterium
CGAGATGTAGCTCCGTCTCGTGGGCTCGGAGATGTGTATAAGAGACAGTATGAAGACTTTAAACTTAGTAGCAGTAGCAGAATTGATCAACAGTGAAAATACAGTAGCAAACCAATTTGGAAAAAAATCGTTTTTTAAATTTCATATTCAAGAGTCCGTTCAGGACATCTTGGATGAAATAAAAGAAAATAAGAATGCCAAGTGGTTCGCCTTTCCGGATGACAAACTAGAAGATAGATATATTCTATCGGATAGATTGTCTGAATGGGAAGGATCTGTAGATGTAATCACCCCGGAAACCCTTCGGGTGAATTGCATCAACGGACGCTTTTTCTATTTCGTCACCGACAACGGTGATGGAACGTCTTCCGTTGAATTCAACGGAAGCCTTGCTGCCCTGCTACAGCAAGAAATTATCCCCACTATGTCGTACAGTCCCGGCACATTACGTGCCATGTATGACGGGATGTACTCATTTGTCTCCATCGAGGAGTACTGCGAAATTCGCAGACTCCGCAACGGAGACGAACGTGGTTGGGGAGAATTAGTGAACAAAAAATTCAATAACGAAATACCTTGCTTCGGCAAATATGACGTTGTTGAAGTTGAGAAATATGCCGCTTAAAATCTTGCCCAAAGCAAAACAGCGCAAATATTTTTCAAAGAAGCCTTCAGAACTTTGGTTCTGAGGGCTTTCTTTTTTTGGGACATAATTTTTTTAACCTCCGGTCACCAAACATTGACTATTTTGTCCATTGTTCATGTTATAAAAATATGATATGATAAAAGAACAATTACATATTTATGTTTTATTATTCTTAAGAAGGTTTCATTTTTTAATTTGGGGTTATCCTCATTTTAGCAAATCGAAATTCTAATTTGAGTAATAAAACATAATTTTTATTAACCTCAAAAAATTAAAAAAATGGGACTGAACATTAACAACCACTCTCCGAGAGAAATCGTTTGCAACAGAGAAGAAAAGGACAACAACCTGTATCCGAACTGCCATTTATTGAAAAAAGACAAGACTTATCATCTGTCGGCTTTCAAAGTTTATGGCTGGCATACGGAAGTCTTTCTGGCAGAATTTCCGGGCAAAATTTTCAACAGCGTCCAGTTTGATGAAGTGAAGGCCAACCTTCCGAGCAAACTGCAAACGATTGAAAAAGCCATAAAGGGCAACGGGCGCAGCAGCAAAACAATTGCCTTTCTCGCAAACCGCTTTCCTGAGCTTTTATTAAGCGGCGAATACCGGATTTCTTTATCAGCTGTCAAAAACAAGCTGGAGCAGATGAAAATCGGAGATGTGTTCACAATCGGACGCTATGCCGACAGCGATATCACTTTGCCGAAAAACTCGGTTTTTTCACGCATTCACTGCTATATCGTGCGTGAAGAAAAGAGCAAATGGGTCTTAAAAGACGCCTCGCTCAACGGTACCGTCGTCAGCATTTAAACGCTCCGTTAATACAAAAAAAGAGAAAAGCCATCAAGCTTTTCTCTTTTTTTGTATTAATCGGCCTTTATACAGGTTTTAAAACGGAATGTCATCATCCAAATCAGCCGCCGGCGCAGCACCGCCTGCCGGAGCAGAATCCCAGCCGCTGTTCGAAGATGAACCGGAGAAAACATCATTGCCGCCGGCCGGAACACCGTCGCCGCGGGCATCTAACAGAACCAAAGTTCCGGAGAAATTCTGCAAAACAATTTCCGTTGTATATTTTTCCTGACCGTTGGCATCTTCCCATTTACGAGTCTGCAACTGGCCTTCCAGATAAACTTTTGAACCTTTGCGCAGATATTTTTCGGCAATATCAGCCAGCTGAGCATTAAAAATGACCACACGGTGCCATTCGGTTCTCTCTTTTCTTTCGCCGGAGAGCTTATCTTTCCAAACATCTGAAGTGGCAATATTCAAATTGACGATTTTTGAACCGTTAGAGGTATTGCTGACTTTCGGATCTGCACCGAGATTACCCACTAAAATAACTTTATTAATGCTGCTAACCATTTTATTATTCACCTTACTAAAATATAAAAAAATGCGGTCTCCCGCTCTCAAAATTCGTTAGGATTATATATTGAATAAACCAATAAGGAAACAGAAAATCAATAGACCTGTGTATATTCGCCGTCATGGAACTGATAGATACCGTAATTTACGGGATTTTCCGGCACGCCGTCCTTAAAAGAAATCTCGCCCCAGGTCGTTTCAAAGCTTTTGCCCGGCAAAGAAGCCATAATTTTATCAAATTTATAAGAATTACCCTGCTCAACCATTTCCGCCCAGAGTTTAACCGCCGAATAGCTGTACACACTCAAACCGCGCGGCTCAACACCCAGAAGACGCATTCTGACCAGCGTCTCGGTAAATTCGGTATTGTCTTTCAACGTCGGCAAAGACAAAAAATAAGTCCCTTCGGCCAATTTGCCCAAATCATCAAAATAGCGTCCCTGAACCTGATAACGGTTAACAAACAAAACCAAAGATTTGTCTTCGTGGCGCAAAGCCTTGGCCAGACGCATCACTTCTTTGCTGCCGCCCAAAACAACCGCCACCCGGGTTTTGTCGGCAACAATATCTTCGGCCATCTGCGTATAATCTTTTTGATAATTGGAAAAATTGTAGCTCTTGAAATCAATCAGCTTGCCTGCTTTATGAAATTCTTCCTGCAAAGCCGCCGCCACACCGACAACCTCTTTGTTATTGCTGTTATAAACCAGAGCCAGACGCTGATTATCAAAATTTTTGAGATAGAATTTGAAAAAGTCCAGACTCTGCTGCTCTGAAGACCCGACCATTTTAATCAGGCTTTTAGGGGTCGCCGCCGCTTCTTTGTCACTGACGGAAGTCGGGATAATCTCAAGGATTTTGGCTTTGGCATAAGTTTTGGCAACCTCGCCGAGCGCATTCTGGCAGAACGGGCCGATAACCAGATTCATCTTGTCTTTGGCTGAGGAATTAACGGCAATCATCTGCGCCGTAGAAACCGCCAGCAAATCGTTGCACTGGTCGTCAATCACCACCAGATTAACTTTTTCGCCTTCCAAACCGCCGTTATTGTTAATCTCGTCAACGGCAATTTTGGCACCGCTGACCAGCTCATGTCCGAGGACCTCAAAGTCACCGGCCAAAGGCGCAACAATCGCAATATTCACATCGGCAAAAGCCTGCCGGGACAAAAGCATAAGCAGCGACAGGACAAATAAGGCAAAGTATCTGGGCATAAAATTCTGCAAAGTTGTTAAAAGATAAGGCGCATAATAGAATTATTTTCATATTTTGCAAGTTTTTTTATGCATCAGCGGCAAATTACTATTGACAAAATTTCCAAAAATGGCATAATTTATGAAGTTTTTTATTACAGACAGAATTATCATAAACTTATTATAAAACCATTTAATCATCAAAAAACATGAAAAGAAATTTAAGGTATTTCAATCCCTATCACAATGAAGTCGGCGGCGTTAAAAGTTCTGTAGAATATGCATTAGGCCAAAAAATCGAAAAAATAGAAATAATGATTTCAATCGGTTTCAACGGCAAAGAATATTCTTCTTCCACCGACTGGCTGATAACCATGGAAGACGGCACGGAATGCATTCGTCCTTTTTTCTCAGTCCCGCAGAATCCGACATTTTTAACGGTTGCCGCAGGAATGGATATCAAAACAAATGCCAAAGGCATGTTGGAAATTTCAGCCACGGAAAAAAACGCCGTTCTGATTATGCCTAACGGAGAACAACGGGAATTTGAACCGGGAGCCCCTGTCAGAATTGGGATTTGTGCCGGCAATGACTATTTTGTCGGAACCGACTGCGATGTTGAAGTGACACAAACGGAAAACAAAACCTTTTACCGCATAAAACCGGATGAGCACACACATTACGCCTCATTCGACGGTAAAATGATATCTCCGTCACACCGCAAATAAAACAATAATTTTTTGCCGCAGAAAGAGTTCATCTTTTTCTGCGGTTTTTTTGTTGCTTTAAACAATTTTAATGATTATATTACAGCAGAACAAAACCAAAACAAAAAGAGTGACGAGAAGATGGCAAACGAATTTATCGAAATCAAAGGCGGCCGTGAGCATAACCTCAAGAATATAGATGTCAAAATTCCCAAGAATCAACTGACTGTCATCACCGGTTTGTCAGGATCGGGCAAATCTTCTCTCGCTTTTGACACCATTTATGCCGAAGGGCAGCGCCGCTATGTTGAAAGTTTGTCCTCTTATGCCCGCCAATTTCTCGATTTGATGAAAAAACCCGATGTTGATTCGATTGAAGGCTTGTCGCCGGCAATTTCGATTGAACAAAAAACAACCTCTCACAACCCGCGCTCCACCGTCGGCACCGTCACCGAAATTTATGATTATATGCGCCTGCTGTGGGCTCGCGCCGGCACACCTTATTCTCCGGCCACCGGCCTGCCGATTGAATCTCAGACTGTTTCGCAGATGGTTGATAAAATTCTGGCCTTTCCGCTCAGCACCAAACTTTTGCTGCTTTCTCCTTTTGCCCGCGGCAAAAAAGGCGAATTCAAAAAAGAAATCGAAGGCTTGCAAAAACAAGGCTACCAACGCCTCAAGATAGACGGACAGGTTTATGACATTGAAGAAGTCCCGGCTTTGAACAAAAACCAGAAACACGACATCGAAGTTGTTGTCGACCGTCTGGTTATCAAACCGGAAATTGCCGAACGTCTGGCCCAATCGGTTGAAACAGCTCTCAAACTCAGCGACGGTCTGGTCTATGTTGAAAATATGGCTGACAATTCCCGCACTGTTTTTTCTTCAAAATTTGCCTGCCCGGTTTCCGGCTTCACGATTGAAGAAATTGAACCGCGCCTGTTTTCTTTCAACAACCCTTACGGAGCCTGCCCGCATTGTGACGGTATCGGCGCCAAACTTTATATGGATCCGGATTTGATTGTGCCAAATCCTCATCTGTCACTTTCACAGGGCGCGATAGCTCCTTGGAATAGTTCAAAATCTGCTTTTTATACCCAAACGCTGAATTCGCTTGCCGAGTTTCTGGATATCTCCACCCACACACCCTGGCAGGATTTGCCGGAACGCGCCAGACAAGTCATTTTGTACGGCTCGGGAAATGTCTGCGTGCCGATGGTTTATTCCCGCTTCATGAGCGACAAACCCTTTGAAGGCGTCATTCCCAACATGGAGCGCCGTTTTCTGGAAACTGATTCCAGCTGGGTTCGCGAAGAATTTGCCAAATACCAATCTGCCGCCCCCTGCGAATTCTGCGGCGGCAAACGCCTCAAACCGGAAGCTCTGGCCGTCAAAATCGGCGGTCTGGATATTATGGATGCCTCTGAAATGTCCATTAAAAAAGCGCTGACCTGGTTTAGCGGCATTGAAGCGACATTAACACCGAAAAAACAAGAGATTGCCCATAAAATTTTAAAGGAAATTGTTGAGAGGTTAAGCTTCTTAAATAATGTCGGACTTGAATATTTATCTCTGAGCCGTCAGTCGGGAACCTTATCCGGCGGCGAAGCCCAGCGTATCCGCCTCGCCTCGCAAATCGGCTCTGGCCTGACCGGCGTTTTATATGTTCTCGACGAACCGTCCATCGGCCTGCACCAGCGCGATAACGACCGCCTGCTGGCAACCTTGACCCGCCTGCGCGATATCGGTAACACAGTCATTGTCGTTGAGCATGATGAAGACGCCATCCGCGCTGCCGATTATCTGATTGACATGGGCCCCGGCGCCGGACAATGCGGTGGTGAAATCATTGCTGAAGGAAGCGTCAAAGATGTTTTGAAAAGCCCCAAAAGCCTAACCGCACAATACTTAAACGGCCAGAAAGAAATTGCCGTACCGGCAAAACGCCGCAAAGGTAACGGAAAATTTGTCGGCTTAAAAGGCGCAAAAACCAATAACCTCAAAGGGATCGATTTGAAAATTCCGCTCGGCACCCTCACCTGCATTACCGGTGTTTCCGGCGGCGGCAAATCGTCCCTCATTTTGGAAACTTTGTGCAAAGCACTCAACAAAGAGCTTTATGACAGCAGGGAACCGGCCGGAAAATATGACAAGCTGATTGGCGTCGAAAATATTGATAAAATCATTGATATTGACCAATCGCCGATTGGCCGCACGCCGCGTTCCAATCCGGCAACTTATACCGGCCTGTTTACCAATATCCGCGACTGGTTTGCCAATCTTCCGGAATCAAAAGCCCGCGGCTACACGGCCGGACGCTTCTCTTTCAACGTTGCCGGCGGCCGCTGCGAGGCCTGCAAAGGCGACGGCGTGACCAAAATCGAAATGCATTTTCTGCCCGATGTTTATGTTGAATGCGATGTCTGCAAAGGCAAACGCTTCAATCGCGAAACGCTGGAAGTCAAATATAAAGACAAATCAATTGCCGATGTTTTGGATATGACTGTTGATGAGGCTTATTGCTTCTTCGAAAATATTCCGTCGATTAAAAACCGTTTGGATTTACTGCGCAAAGTAGGCCTTGGATACATTCACCTCGGCCAGCAGGCCACAACCCTTTCCGGCGGTGAAGCCCAGCGCGTTAAACTCTCAAAAGAACTGTCCAAGCGCGCTACCGGCAAAACCTTATATATTTTGGATGAACCGACAACAGGCCTGCATTTCGAAGATATCAACCGCTTGCTGAAAGTGCTGCACACCCTCGTTGATCAGGGAAATTCCGTTATTGTGATTGAGCATAATCTTGATGTGATTAAAACCGCGGATTATATCGTCGATATGGGACCGGAAGGCGGTGACGGCGGCGGCCAAATTGTAGCTCAGGGAACACCGGAAGACGTGGCTAAAGTTGAAAAAAGCTACACAGCCAAATATCTGCGTGAAAAATTAAAATAAAATGGAATTTTTCTACTCTATGGCTTAACGGCCGCTGTACGGCGTAATTTCCACTTTGACGGGATCAATTGTCTTATTGCGGGGATTAAAAGTCCGCGGCTGAACCATTTTAAAGGCTTTGTGAATACTTTTTCCCATATCATACAAACGGGAGCGATGACTGGTTGACCCAACCCGCTGGCCGCCGAGAATCTCGCGCAATTCACGAACATCAGCCGGCGTATAATCATAATTTTGCACCATATAGCACATCATATTCGTCACCGAGTGATACAAATTCGCATAACCGAGATACAAAGACCTGACGGTTTCGGAATTATCATATTTCAGCGGCTTGCCTTTCTGACGCGCAGCGGCAATCTTTTGCAGCTTGGTACTGTTTTTGTTTTCTTCCGTCAGGCTGAAATCGACATATTTCTTCAAAATCATTTTGATTGCTTTTTTATCAACCGCCGGCTTGGGCTTCTGCTGCGGAACATCGCCAAAAAGGCTGTTCATTTTCACTTGGCTCAGGCGCAGGTTAACTGTCCGCTCGGTCAGATTTTTCAGCGGCCACAAAGAAATTGTCTTAAACGGAAATTTTGCCGACATATCAAACAGGGTATCGGTATATTCTTCAACCAATTTATGCGTCACCTGCGGCACTTCGGTTGCAAACTTGGAAAAGAAAGAATAAAAACGTTCGGCCGACTTTTTGTATTCTTCCGGTTTATTGCTTTGCTTCTGCAAATGTTCGCGCATAAGATTAAAAATCTGGCGCCCTTTGGCCGCACCGGCTTCGGTACTACAATCAAAATTACCGAGATGTTGGAAAGTTTTGACCGAAAAACGCTGATAGTTTTTCATCGACAGAATATAGGTCAAATAGTTTATCTTATCTTTCTCAGACAAATCGAGCTTGTCTATATTAGCATTAACAAGAGAAATGACTTCTTTTTGAAAACAGTTGCGGTAATAATAATTTTTGAACATCCAGAGAAGATTGCCATGCGCCTTTTGTCTGGCTTCCGCACTCGGATAAGGCTGCGAAATATAACCGCGAACCTGCTCATGCAGACGATATACCGCTTTGCCTTCAAACTGACGCAGATTTTCAAAGTTTGAATAAAAATTCAACTTCCGTTCAATATCCTGCAAATTGACTCTGTCTTTTTCCAAATCAGTCACCGCATGTTATTTTGTCTACTTTTCGTCATTATAGCTTATTTTATGTATTTTGCAATATAAAAATAAAAAAACACCCTCTTACCGACGATTGGGAGGGTGTTTTGACATAATAATAACATCTTTCCATAATCTGTCTCTTATACACATCTCCGAGCCCACGAGACGGAGCTACATCTC
>URWU01000058.1 GCA_900551585.1 uncultured Alphaproteobacteria bacterium
CGAGATGTAGCTCCGTCTCGTGGGCTCGGAGATGTGTATAAGAGACAGGGGTTATGTGAATATTATGTGAAGACGAAAAATGGGTTGCAATTTCTCGCAACCCATTGAAAATATTTGATATTTTCTTGATACCAATTAACGTTTGGAGAACTGGTAAGAACGACGAGCTTTGGCTTTACCAAATTTCTTACGTTCAACAGTACGAGCATCACGTGTCAGGAAACCGGCTTTCTTCAAAGCGGTTCTCAATTCCGGCTCATATTCGTTCAGAGCTTTGGAGATACCGTGTTTGATAGCGCCAGCCTGACCAGACAAACCACCGCCTTTTACGGTGCAGATAACGTCGAATTCGTTAACGCGGTTAGAAACTTCGAACGGCTGGTTGATAATCATTTTCAAAACCGGACGAGCAAAGTATTGGTCAATAGATTTGTCGTTAATGGTGATGTTACCTTTACCGGGTTTAATCCAAACGCGGGCTACGGCGTCTTTTCTTTTACCTGTGGCATAAGAACGGCCGAATTTGTCGCGGTTAGCTTTACGAACCTTAACTTCAGTACTGTTAGAGGCGCTTTTGATATCTTGTAAAGATTCTAATTTCTCAGCCATTATAATGCGCTCCTTTTATTCTTCGGGTTCATAGCTGCAATATCCAGAACTTCGGGGTTCTGAGCAGAATGCGGGTGATTTTCACCGGCATATACTTTTAATTTGGTCATTTGCTGACGGCCCAGAGGATTACGGGAAATCATGCGTTCAACAGCTTTCTCGATAACTCTTTCAGGAAAACGGCCATCCAAAATTTTGCCGGCAGTGGTTTCTTTGATACCACCGACCCAGCCGGTGTGTTTGTAATATTTTTTGTCGGTCAGTTTTTTACCGGTTAATTTTACTTTATCGGCATTGATAACAACGACATAGTCACCGCAGTCCAGGTTAGGAACAAATGAAGGTTTGTGTTTACCGCGCAGAATTTTAGCGATTTCTGCAGAAAGGCGACCCAATACAACTCCAGATGCGTCAACTACATACCACTTTCTCTCAATGTCAGAGGGTTTTGTTGCATATGTGTTCATTGTAACTCACTTTATAGTTAAAGTTTAATATTAAAATCGTTGTGAATATACATGATTAAAAAGCAAAGTCAACAATAAAATTTCATTATTTTTCAACACGTTATCAAGCGGTATTATTCTACCGCATTTTAAATCATTGATTTTACTTGTTTTATGCGTTTTCTTGTAAAAAATTATTTTTAAAAAACAGCCGGAATCAGATTTCCGGCCGTTAATTTAGTTATTTTCAAGCAGATTTTTTAACTCGTAGAGTTTTTCCAAAGCCTCTTTCGGGCTCAGCTCATCGGGATTAGTCTGCCGCATGGCCTGAAAAAGCGGCGAGAGCTCTTCTTTTTCCTCTTTTTCTTCCATTTTTTTCTGAATTGACGCAAACAGCGGCAAATCATCAATCATCTTGGTAATATAGGTGCTTTTATCACTGTGTTCCAAAGAATCAAGCACCTGCTCGGCTCTCTTAACAACCAGCTTGGGCAGCCCTGCCAGCTTGGCAACGTGGATACCGTAAGAACGGTCGGCTGCACCGTCAATTACCTCATGCAGGAAAATAACTTCATCGTTAAATTCTTTAATTTTCATGCAGTGGAGCGTCATATTCTTCAGCTTGCTGTTTAACAAAGTGAGTTCATGATAGTGCGTGGCGAATAATGCGCGGCATTTATTGACATCATGCAGATGTTCAACAACTGCCCAGGCAATCGATAAGCCGTCATAAGTGGCGGTACCGCGACCGATTTCATCTAAAATGACAAAAGAACGCTCGTCAGCCTGATTTAAGATGCTGGCGGTTTCGACCATCTCGACCATAAAAGTCGAGCGTCCTTTGGCCAGGTCATCGGAAGCGCCGACACGGGAAAAGATTTTATCAATCACGCCGATATGCGCCGCTTTTGCCGGCACAAAACAGCCCATTTGCGCCATAATCGCAATAATGGCATTCTGACGCAGAAAAGTTGATTTACCGGCCATATTCGGACCGGTCAAAAGCCAGATTTTGCCGTTGTCTTCGCTTAAGGCGCAATCATTGCCGACAAAAGCACCGCTGTTGTCTTTGCGAATGGAGGCCTCGACCACCGGGTGGCGCCCCTCTTTGATGTCAAAAACCAAACTGTCATCAACCAAAGGTCTGACATAGTTCTGCTCCAGAGACAAGTCAGCCAGAGCGGCGGCGACATCTAATTCAGCCAAAGCTTTTGCCGTATGGGAAATGTCTTCCGACAGACGGATAACATCTTCAATCATCTTATTGAAAAGCTCGATTTCCATTGCCAGAGCCTTATCTTCGGCGCCGCGGATTTTGTTTTCCAGCTCCGTTAATTCAACCGTGGTAAAGCGAATGGCATTCAAAACCGACTGGCGGTGAATGAACATTTTATTCTCGAGCATTTCCGAAGCAAACTTGCTCGGAGTTTCGATAAAATAGCCGATGACGTTGTTGTATTTGATTTTGAGCTGTGTAATGCCGGTCTCGGTTGCATAGCGCATTTGCAAATCAGCAAGCAATTTGTGGCTGTCATTTTTCAGATGTTTAATCTCGTCCAAAGGCGGATAGTAGCCGTCTCTGATAAAACCGCCGTCACGTGCCAAAAGCGGCAAATCTTCATCAAGGGCATTTTTCAGGTTTTCAACCAAATCATTATGATACCCCAGACGCTCCAAAACCTCTTTAATTGCCGGCGGCATATCTTTAATCATTTGTGCGCCTTGTACCTGAGAGAAATTAGCCAGCAGATTTTTAACCCTCGGCACAACATCGAGTCCCTGTGCGACAGCGGCTAAATCGCGCGGGCCGCCCCGCCCTAAGCTGATACGCGAAACAGCGCGCTCGATATCGGGACAAGCCCGCAGCAACTCGCGGAACTCATCACGAACACCGTTATTTTCCATAAAAAATTCGATAATATCCAAACGATTGTTAATCTCGCGGATATCCAGCAGCGGATTGGCCACGCGGTTGTTGAGCAAGCGGCCGCCGGCACCGGTAATGGTCCGGTCGATAACCCCAAACAGGCAGGAGGCTTTATCACCGCTCAGGCTCTCGGTTAATTCCAGCGAACGGCGGGTGGCACCGTCAATTTCAATCACATTATTTTCATGCAGTTTGGTCGGTTTTTCAATCCTCGGAATGCGGCCTTTTTGCGTGTTCTCAATATAATCAAGCAAAATACCGGCGGCAATGATTTCCGGCTTGGAAAAAGCGCCGAAGACCTCAAGCGAATGGACTTCATAGACTGACTGCATCCGTTTTTGGGCGTTTTCAAAATTAAAACGCGCCTGCGGCATAACCGTCAATTGTTCGCGATAGTCATTTAAAACACTGAAAATTTTCGGATTTTGCAAAAAGCTGTCAGCAACCAGAATTTCAACCGGATTTAGTCTGGCCAGAACCGTACTCAGAATCACAGCTTCGCTTTTATCTTTGAGCTTGATATCCTGCGTGAAAAAGTCGCCGGTCGAAACATCGACCCAGGCAATGCCCATGACCTCGTTTTGTTTGGCAATCGAGAGCAAAAAATTGTTCTTTTTAGAATCAAGCAGATGATCTTCGGTGAGTGTTCCTGCCGTAACAAGGCGGATAACCTCACGTTTGACCACCGATTTGGCGCCGCGTTTTTTCGCTTCTTTCGGATCTTCCACCTGTTCGCAGATAGCAACCTTAAACCCCTGACGGATGAGTTTGGCCAGATAGCTTTCATAAGCATGAAACGGCACGCCGCACATCGGAATATCATTATTCTCAAATTTGCCGCGTTTGGTCAAAGCAATATCCAATGCCTTGGAAGCAATCACCGCATCGTCAAAAAACAGTTCATAAAAATCGCCCATACGATAAAACAACAGGTAGTCTTTATGGGCATTTTTAATCTTGAAATACTGCACCATCATCGGTGTCATGCTACTGGAAATATTTTCTTCACTCATCACTTTTTTTCAAAAAAATTTATCAAATTTAAACCTGTTCAATAATAATATATTTGCAGGTTTAGTCTAGCATTTTTTTGCAACTTATGGAATAAGACGATGTTTAAATACGGCCGCAATTTACTTAATATAGAAAAAAACTCAAAATTCGCCCAAAGGATAGTGTTTTTATCAATTCCGACGGCCATGGTCTTTATCCTGCTGGTAGCCGTTCAGCTCATGACGCCGGTTATGGCTATTGTTTCTTATGCTTCAATCATTGTCTTTAATATTATTCTGCTTTTCCCGATGACTTTTGAAATGCAGCAGATTAAGAACTATATCGAAACATTAGCCAGCGGCGAAGATTTTGACGAGAAAGCCATGAAGCTTTCCGAAAAAGACGCTAAAGCCATTGTCAACGCCGTCAACACCATGCATAGTTTCTGGGCACATAAAACCGATGTTCTCGAAGCCCAGACCATTTCCGATACGGCTGTTTTGGACTCCTTGCCCGACCCGATTATGATGATTGACCGCACCGGCAATATTCTCGGTGCCAACCTTTCAGCCCGTACCCTTTTCGGCAAAAGCGTCACCAATAAAAATATCGAAAAAGTTTTTGATTCCAACAATTTTATTGAAGCCGTTTCCAAAGTTCTCAAAAAAGAGAGCAAATCCGAAAATCTGATTTTTTATGTTAAAAAACCGGTTTCGCAAAAGCTGTATGCCCATATCAAACAGCTGCCATGGCTTTCTAAAGGCCGCGCCGTTGCGGTCATTTCCATTTATGACCTGACCAAAGCCATGAAGATTGAAAAAATGCAGTCAGATTTTGTGGCGAATGCCAGCCATGAGCTGCGCACGCCTCTTGCGATTATTTCCGGCTTTATTGAAACCCTGCAGACTTCTGCCCGCGATGACGAGCAAGCCCGTGACAATTTCTTAAAAATTATGAAAGAGCAAGCGGAATATATGTCTTCCCTGATTGAAAACCTGCTTTCTTTATCGCGTATTGAACTCAACCAAGATCAAAAGCCGGAAGGAAAGGCCGATGTCATGAAGCTGACCGCAGAAGTTCAGGAAGCCTTATCTCTCAAGGCCTCCGAGCGTGAGATGAGTATTAAAATCCGCGGCGAAAGCGATATTCCCGAAATTACTGCCGACGGCCGCCAGGTTAAACAGGTTATTCAAAACCTGACTGATAATGCCCTCAAATACGGTGTCAGCAAAACAGACGTCACACTCAGCGTTTATAAGGTGGATTCAATTCCGCCGTCAAAGAGTTATAAAGTGGCCGAAGGTTCTGCCATTGCTGTTTCGATTAATAATAAAGGCCCGAAAATCAGCCCTGAAAATCTGGCACGTTTGACCGAACGCTTTTTCCGGCTGCAAGAGCACAAAGACCTTAATATTAAAGGAACAGGCCTCGGCCTTTCCATTGCCAAACACATTATCCTGCGCCACCGCGGCAATCTTACCGTTACCTCAACGGCTTTCAACGGAACCACTTTTACAATCTATCTCCCCATTGCCCAATAGCCGACAATAAACGCGAGGATAAACACAGCGTGTTTAATCGCAATAGTTAGCTGTCTCACCGCCTCCGCTGTCGGCTCAGAATCTTGTCACCAACGGCTACCGTCATTTTGAGGCTTTGCCGAAGAATCCAGGTTGAGGCGCGAAGGGAGCAACCAGCGTGAGCTGGTTGGGGGATTGCGCCTCAACCTGGATTCTTCCACTTCGCTATGCTTAGTGTCAGAATGACGACAGCGGCTGGCGTGATGATAAAGCCGAGCCCCTTCGACAAACTCAGTGGACACCTGTCGCAACAAACGCTTTTAAATTCAGCCCCTTACCCTCTCTCTTCTAATTTACAACTTTTGCATTTTTAGGTTGCAAAAAAAAAAAAACGTTTATCATTAGATTTATAGGCTTTAGTTCACAAAATAACGCTCTTCCTTAGCCCGGTTGAACGTTATTGCTTCGACATACACACACTCACACATGACACACACCTAATGTCCAGCGCTAAAGCCTATACCCAAACTATTATAGGCAGGTGCACTATGACGAACAGAATTTCACATATTTTTCTTTTAAGCTTAACAGCCTGTTTAAGTTTTTCTTCTTCCGCTTTTGCCAAAAGCCAGTTCTTGCCCGAGGCCGTTGACAACTGGGGAAATCATAATAATCCCAATACATCGGTCAATTCTGATTATAACAACTGTATCAAAGAGGGTTATACCATCAAATCCTGCCCTCCCGGCTATGCTCTGGATATCAGTGAACGCTGCCCTTATGGTCTGAACTCGCCGCTTTATAAAAAATGCTATTCCCTGGCGGAGCTTTGTCAGGACAAAGGTTTTCATCTCTCATGCGCGGCCGGATATGAGCCGAATCTAAATGAATATTGTCCTTACGACTCTGTTTATATCAAGTGCCAATGCGCAAAATGTCTCGGTTATGATTATACCGAAGCGGAAGCCAATGCAGAGGGTTATATTGCCGACGGCGAGCCCTGCATGAGCTGCGAAACGCCGATGTATAAACGCAAAATCAACCCTTGCGACGGTTATGAATGGAGTGTTGAGAACTGCGGCGCCACCTCTTGCGGCAACGTCGCCGGTAAATATTGCAAATCTGGAGACACTTACAAATATAAAAGCTGCGACACCTGTACCATTCCCTCATGTCCAAGCGGACAAGTTAATATTGATACCTATTGGTGCGGCGGTGCCCTGCGCTGCTATTGGCCTAAACTATAATTAAGGAGAAAGAAAATGACTGATTGTAACCCTAAATTTTTCGGAGCAGGCCTTATCGCTCTGGCTTTCTCCGTCTCAACAACTCCGGCGGCGGCTCAAACCTGCGCGGTTCCGCCCAGCTGCGAAACACTCGGTTTTACGCTGGCCGCCACGGACTGCGTCGGCAAAACTATTTTGAAATGTCCGTTTGACCAGAATAAAATATATTGTCCGAGCGATGATGAGGTTTTTCAAACTTATAAATTGGGTGATACATTAAAAATCAACAATATTGCCGTCGGGAAAATCATTCAGCTTAACAACTGCTCGGCAGGCGTCACGGTCAAAGACTGTATTTCGCGCAGCAGCTGCACCACAACATCAAGCGATTATGTTTATGATTCCAACTCATCAACGGGAAAGCTTTATACCTGGATATGCAAAAGTACCGGCGCGGTCATCGCAACAAATTATACCGGCTCAACTTCCGATACAGCCCGTACCTGTGCTTATTCGGTATCCAGTTGTAAAAGCGGCGGTATTGTTGCTTCTATCGGAACACGCAGCGGAACCTTTACCCAGGCAGGACAAGGCTGCGCAGACATTACAGCCGGCGGTTTGTCATGGTATCTGCCGACAAATGCCCAGCTCAAACTTATTGCCCAGCATATCGGCAGTTTTTCTAACCATGTCTGGGATCAAAGCGGCCAATGCGGAAACTCCGGCGGAGGCAGTACAGCGCTACAATGCGACGGTGATGCGGGAAACGCTCCTACGTGTACCTGCGGAAACTGGAGTTGGTGTAAGCCTTGTTCCAGCGAAAAATATAATGGTTTTACCATGGGTTATTACTGCGTGGCCGCATTCTAAAGCATTATACATCAAAAGCCCCTTAATCGGGGCTTTTATTTTTTCTATTTATCCATGACTTTTTTGAGGACATTGGTGATTGACAAATAATTGTTCATCACCCCATGGCCGGCTTTTTTGTGTCCTTCTTCCGAAGCTGCTTCACGAAAATAGCTCACTAAAAACAAACGAGTGGAATAAGTCAGGCCCAAAATTTCTGATTTGTTGGCCTCAATCATTTCAATCAAATGGTTTTTAGAGATTTTTTCGATTTTGCAAACCTCATACAAAGCGTCCCACTCTTTAAGGCACAGCCGCATACTTGTCCGGCGGTTATTTATCAGGATTATTTTGTTTATTAATTTGGTCATAGCTCTAACACTACTTGGTTATAAATCTGTCTCTTATACACATCTGACGCTGCCGACGACTAG
>URWU01000059.1 GCA_900551585.1 uncultured Alphaproteobacteria bacterium
CGAGATGTAGCTCCGTCTCGTGGGCTCGGAGATGTGTATAAGAGACAGGTCAACCACTATGCCTGCAAATTCAAAAGGAGCGGGGAGAGCAGTGTTAGGTTCGAAACTATCAGCTTGAGAAGAATTGACGTTACAAGCCCAAAGGCAGGTTAAAATCACAACGATACAAAAAATTAACTTTTTCATGGTTTATAGAATTTAATTGTTAATACTCAAGAAAAAGAAAAAAATTATTGTCTCAACAAAATAAGATTCAACAGCCTTAATAATTTTTTTCAGACTGTTAAAATATCATATTTTTGTTGTATCGTCTAGACAAAAATTGTTACGCTTTTGTGAAAATCAGCGCAGCCCGTATTTATTGTCGCGATAACGCAGATACAGAAAGCGGCTGCCGTTGAAAATGAGCGATGTCATGCCGCCGCAGGCCAAGCCGAGGATTAAGCCTTTTAAGCCAAGCCCGAATTTGAATGCCAGCAGATAAGCGCCGCTGATTCTAAAACCGAGAAAGGCAATAACCTGAAACAAAGTCGGAATTTTAACATCGCTGCGGCCGTTCAAAGCACCATAGAAGCTGAGCGGCAGAGAATCAATGAAAACATCGGCCATCAGATAGAGAATCAACCCGTGGATAACGGTCATAACACTTCCGTCATTGGTGAAAATGCCGAAAATCTGGTTCGGGAAGTTATAAATCAACACTTCCAAAACAAACAGAGCCGAAAGGATAATCAAAAATCCGGCCAGCGTTGCCGACATAATTCCGTCTTTGTCTTTGCGTCCGTATGCGTTTGCCACGACAATTGACGCCGCCTGCGAGATTGAGAAGCAAATCATAAAGACCAGCGTGTCAACATTTACCAAAATCACATAAGTCGCCATGGTATGCTGTCCCATCCAGCCGGCAAAAGTGCTGACGGCCGAGAAAGAGCCGTTTGTGGCCACGGTCGTAATCGCAACGCCAAAGCCGATTTTGCGTGTTGTTTTACTGTCATTCCACCAGGTATCATAAGAGCGGTCGAGGCCAAAGCGCTTATTGAGTTTGGGATTGCGCTTCATCCGGTAGATATAATAAATCATAAAAAAGGCGAGGAAAATACGCACAATCAGGGTCGAGGTTGCCGAACCGACAGCGCCCATCTCCGGAAAACCGAATTTGCCGTAAACCAGAACCGGATTAATCATCACATTGAGAATATTGGCAATGATAATCGCATACATGGCAATATGCGGCCGTTTAATCGACTGCAAAAAGAAGTTGGCATTGACATAAATCAGAATAAACGGGATTGAAAAAACAAAAACCCGCAGCACGCGTCCGGCATTGGCCGCCATTTCTTTTTCCTGACCGAGCAGCAACAGGATTGTTTCGCCGTTAATGCCGATTAAAGTGAAAATCACTCCGAGCCAAATAGAATATTTGCGCCCTTCATTAAAGATTTTGCCGCAGGATTGAAACTTGCGGGCGCCGAATTTTTGCGAAGATTTAATCAAGACACCTTGCAGCAAGCCGATAGGGATGGTAAACAGCACGACAAAAATCGAGTTTGCCAGGCCGATATAGGCTAGTTGGTCGGTATTATAATTTCCGACAATCATAGTATCAATAATGCCCATAATTCCCATTGCGACAAAAGCCGTCGTAATCGGAAAAGCCAGTTTGGCAATCTGCCGCAGGTCTTTTTTAATCAATTCTCTCATGTTTTTCTTATTTCTTTATTTGTTTGATTGTTCTCTCAGCCATTTTTTGCTCTGGCCGCAGTCTTTGCCGACGGTCCGGCCGAGACTTTCAATTTTTTTAATAACTTTTTCCAGGCTTTCATCAGGCGTGTAACCGGTGGTGGTTTTGCCGGGATAAAGCTGATAATGCTTGCGATAATCCGTCATGGTAATATTAGGCATAATCACGTTTGCACCGCCGCACAAGGCTCTGGCCTGGCCGTTTGGAGCCAGTGTTTCCATCGCTGTTGTCGCCGGAATGTTTATTTCCGGTAAAATCAAACGCGTGAGTGCCATAACTTTAAGCGATAAGTCAAGCATACCGCCCTGAGCGTCTTTTAACGGTGTTTTCGGATGCGGAATAAACGGGCCGATACCAATCATATCGCAGCTCATTTCTTTGAAGAATAAAATATCATCGGCCAGAGATTCTGTCGTTTGGTTGGGCAGGCCGACCAAACAGCCGGAACCGAGTTCATAGCCGAGTTTTTTCAAGTCTCTCATGCATTGGGCGCGAGCTTCCCAGCTCATGCCGGGGTCATTTTCTTCATAGAGTTTTTTGTCGGTCGTTTCAATACGGATAAGAAAACGGTCGGCGCCGGCTTCTTTATAGGCCGCATAGTCTTCCGGACTTTTTTCGCCGGTACTGAGGGTCAGTGCCAATCCGAGAGCTTTAATCCCTTTGATGATTTCGACCATGCGCTCGGTTGTAAAATGCATATCTTCGCCGGATTGCAGGACAACGGTTTTCAGTCCCATGTTTTTTGCATGCTCGGCAAGAGTCAGAATAGTCGGAATATCAATACGGTAACGCTCAAGTTCTTTATTGTCGCGCCTAAGGCCACAGTAAAGGCAGTTGTTTTTGCAATAATTTGAAAACTCAATCAAACCGCGCAGATGAATTTCATCACCGACATATTTTTTGCGTACGGCGTCGGCAGCCTGCAGCAACTCATCGGTATAATCATTGTCTGTCAAAAGAGCAATCAGCTCATCTCTTGACAGACTGTGTGTTTCAACTGCTTTGGCAATTAAATTTCTCATTGCAAACTCCTTGATTCGGTTGTCCTGAATTTAGACTAATTATCCAGATTAAGCAACTTTAAAACATTAAAAAGGAGCTTTTATCAGCTCCTTTTTAATAAAAGTAAAACTTTCACTTTTCAAATACCGGAGAAACAACGCGTCCCCAGCTTTCAATCTTGGCAGTCAGTTCTGACAGGCCGTTTTTCAGGTCGGCGCCGGCAGTCGATTTTCCGTCAAAGATTTCATACTTGCCGCGCAGCCAAGGCGCTGTGACATTTGTCATCACCAGGTTTCCGCCGCACTCCATTCCAAGCTTTTGCGCTTCGGGAGCCAGAGCTTCAAGCGAAGTGGCCGCAACAATGTCGCTTTCCGGATTCAGCAAACGGCTGATTGCCATACATTTTAAGACTAGGTTCACATCCGCTTTGGGATAATCTTTCAACGGCATCTCCTGATGAGGGATAAAGCCGCCGATTCCAATCATCTCGGCACTAAGTTCTTTGATATAAAGCAAATCCTTGGCGATAGATTGCAATGATTGTCCGGGCAGCCCGACCAGATTTCCCGTCGCCAGATAAAATCCATAATTATTGATAATATGGAGCTGGTCGTCTCGGGTATGCCAATCCTGATAGGGGTGCATTTTATTAAATAATTTTTTGTCGGTTGTTTCAATCCTCATCAAATAACCTTTGACGCCGTCTTTGGCAAAGGCGCGGTAATCAAATCTTGAAGCATTTCCGCAGCTTAAGATAACCTTGAATCCCAGTCTTCTGAGCTCAGGCAGGATTTCTTTCAAAAAAGAATAGGGGCCTGAATTATCTTCTGTGCGGGAGGTCAAATTGCAATTAAACTCGCCGGATTGCAAAACCAGTGTTTTAAGACCGCATTCTCTCGCCTGATGAGCCATTTCCAAAAAATCGGTTTTATCGGCTCGGTAGCGCTCAATCTTGGAATTGCTTTTTCGTAATCCGCAATACAGACAGTCATTGCTGCATAAGTTGCTGAATTCGAATAACCCCCAGATTTTGATTTTATCGCCTTTATACTGAGATCTGACACGGTCAGCGGCGGCAAATAAATCAGCATCAAAACAATGAAATTTTAAAAGTTTTTCAATTTGCGGAACAGTCAGATTGTGTGATTGTTCAGCTTTTTCAATAATCTCTTTCATAATTTATTAGTTTTATTTGTTCGTACAAAAACTACCATAAGTTCTTACCGAAATCAAACAAAATTTTTATTGCAAAATTTGTGTTCAAACACTTGACAGCGCTGATAAAAAGAGTATTGATACACCCCGTAAAAAGTATCAAGAAAAATTCAGAAAAAGAGAAGATAGAAAATGTTAGCGTTCATCAATCGCTTTGCCGGTTACTATGGCAAAAATTTTGCACCGAAAATTGTAGAAGTTCTAAAAAAAGGTTACACCAAGGCCGATTTCAAACGTGACTGCGTTGCCGGTTTGACCGTGGCGGTCATCTCCATTCCGTTGTCGCTCGCTTTGGCCATTGCGTCAGGCGTGTCGCCGGCTCAAGGTCTGTATACGGCAATTGTGGCCGGTTTTTTCATCGCCTTTTTAGGCGGCAGCCGTTATCAAATCGGCGGTCCGACCGGTGCTTTTGTCGTCGTCATTTTCAGCGTCATCCAGCAATTCGGCTACCCCGGATTAGCCATGACAATGCTGGTTGCTGGTTTGGTTTTGATTGTTGCCGGATTATTAAAATTCGGAACTTATATCAAATATATTCCTTATCCGGTTGTTATCGGTTTTACCGCCGGTATCGGCCTGCTGCTGATTACCACGCAGATAAAAGACCTGCTCGGTTTGAAAATAGAGAATCTTCCGGCCGAATTCCTGCCCAAATGGCGTGCTTATCTGGGAAATCTCAATTCGTTGAGCCTCACGTCTTTGTTTGTAACCATTATTTCATTCGGGATTATTTTTTATGTAAAGTTCAAGCGTCCGAAACTCCCGGCCTATCTGCTGAGCGTTGTCGGCACCACGTTTTTTGTCGGCATTGTAACCATATTCGGGGTTCATGTTGATACCATCGGCAGCCAGTTTGGCGGAATTCCGCATTTTCTGCCTATGCCGCATATTCCCGAATTTGACTTTGATTTATTCTTAAAAGTCATTCCCAGCGGTTTGACAATTGCCTTTTTGGCCGGTGTCGAATCTTTGCTGAGCGCAACAGTTGTCGACGGTATGAGCGGTGATAACCACAATTCAAATGCCGAATTAATCGGTGAGGGACTGGCAAATATCATCTGTTCATTTTTCACAGGTGTTCCGGCAACGGGTGCCATCGCGCGTACGGCAACAAACTTCAAAGCCAATGCTTATTCTCCGATTGCCGGTATGATGCAGTCGGTCTTTTTGCTGGCTTTCATGCTGCTGTTGTCTCCTTTGGCAAAATATATTCCTCTGGCCTGCCTGTCGTCTATTTTGATTATCATCGGCTGGAATATGCTGGGGCTGGATAAAATGTATAAATTGCTTTTAGGCCCCAAAGGCGACCGTTATACATTGATTGTCACGGTTTTGTTGACGGTATTGGTTGACTTAAATACTGCTATCAGTGTCGGCTTCATTATGTCGAGCATTATTTTCATGCACCGCATGAGCCGCGAACTGGAAATCGAAACAGATGAAAGCACGCTTGAATATGACGGCGGCGGCCGCGATTTGACAGAGGTTCTGCACGAGCAGGGCGTTGTCTCCATGCGTTTTTCCGGACCGTTGTTTTTTGGCGTTGCTTCGCAGATTTCCAGCTTTTTGAAAAAAGTCAATCTGCCGCACCAACACCCGAAAGTTGTTATTCTGCGTATGGGATATGTGCCTTTGGTTGACGCAACCGGCGCCAATGTCATTGTCGAATTTGTGAAGAAACTTAAAAAATTCGATACAAAGATTATATTCTCTAACGTTAAGAAACAGCCGCGCCGCGTTTTGCATGATGCTTTAAATAAGGAAGGCATTGATAACAGCTGTATTTCAACGGCTTCCACGTTTGAAAATGCCCTTAAAATGACAAAACGTTATCTCAAAGCTCAGGAAACGGGAGATATTGACGCCAAAGATGACAATTCTGATAAGTAGGAGAATTGTGTTGCAATTTAGAGGCAAAAGGCGATAATAAACCAGAATTTTTTAATTTAGAGGAACAAAAAATGACTTTAATATTAGTTTTGATGTTTGTAACCGCCTTTAGCGCTCAGGCTTTGGCTAATCCGGCTTGTGCCGTTTGCACCATTGCCGTCGGTGCTTCTTTGGAAATCGCCCGCCATTTTGGCGTTGATGACAGCGTTGTCGGCGTATGGGCCGGTGCTTTTCTGACGTTGCTCGGTTTTTGGATGGTTAAATGGTTTGATAAAAAAGGCTGGAACTTCAAAGGACGCGATTTCTGGCTGATTACGCTCAGTGTTGCTATGATTGGTTTTATGTATATCAGCAAGCTGAAATATGAGCCGATTGCCATTCTGATTTTCTACATTGATCCGTTTCTGTTCAGCGTGATTGTCGGTGCTCTGGCTTTGATTTGGTCATCGGATTTTTACCAGTGGATGAAAGCTAAAAACGGCGGCCATGCGCATTTTCCTTTTGAAAAAGTGTTTGTTCCCGTTGCAACTCTGGCGCTGATTAGCGTCTGGTTTTATTATCACCCGCTTTGCGTTAAAGCTGATGATTTGTTGAATTTCATGGAGTAGCCTGCAATGAACAAAGCCAAGAATGTCAAAGAATATGTGGAGAGAATAGACAGCACGAAGAAAGTGAATCCGAAAGACTTGTCATCGGATCAGGATTTGACAATAGCAATCATGAACTTAATCAGTATTGAAGAACACTTGATGTTTTCGGGAGCCAAAACCGGGAAGACGGCGTTTTATGACCTGATTGAGGAAGTTCGCGAGAAACGCAAGAACCTGATGCAGAAAGTGATTCCTGAATATGAGGGAGAAGTCTGGTGTATATCCAAACATTTGCTGGCTTCATCCATGCGCTTGTTTGAAGTAGGCACCAAGCAGCAGAGCTTGGGCAACAAAGAATCTGCTTACGACTTGTTCAATCAGTCTTATGATTTATATTGCCTTTTCTGGGGCCTGAATATGAACATGATAAACCTTGACGATGTCAAATGGATAGAAGACAATGTTGAAGACGTCAAGAAGCTGACGGCAAAGGTCAACGAGGCTGTTTCTGCAGCTCCGGTCAAGAGCGAAGCCGAGCCGAAAGGCGCTTTGGCCAAGATGAAAGCTTTCGTCCGAAAAGCCGTCGACTGCTGTATCGAATAAATCAGTAAAGAGAAAATAACAAAAAGTCCGCCATTGCGGGCTTTTTTTATTGCAATCCGCAGAGTTTATGCTAAATATCATCTTCTCTATTAAAGTATTAATATTTATTCACATTATAATTTTTAACAGTATGAGAAATATTTTAAGTCGTACGATTTTTTGCGAAATTTCAAATTGGGATATTGAATCTCTGAGCGTTTTTCAAAGTGATAATCTTCTGCCCGTCTCCAATCAAGCTTACAAATGTTTGGCCGGAGAAGTCGTTCCCGTCAGAGGGATTGCGATGCATTTGCAGGGAGAAACCTGGAATGAAATTGTTGATTATGCTCAAAAGATAAATGACAGCAAGCAGGGAAGAATAAAATATGTTGCGGTGAACGGCTATCCGTTTCCGACCATGTTTTTTGATGCAACCTGCAAAGGCGACGCTTATGTAACAGCTTGTAAATTAATAGAAATTATGCAAAAAGGTTCGATAAAGCATCTGCAGGACTGCTTTGTCTTTGAGACGGCGCTTCCGGATGGAACCTGCCATCTCTGCGGCATTTTTGTTCCGGAACTTATTCCTGAAGATGAGGATAAAATTCCGGTTCTGCTGCCGATGTGGAGATTATGGCGGGAAAAAACGGAAGAAAAAATCAAAAAGCTGCCGGGTTTCATGTCTATAAACTTCGTGCAAACCGGTTTGAAAATCATTTCGGATTAATAACCGTAAAAAAACAAACAAGGCGTCGTTTTCGGGCGCCTTTTTGTTTGCATAATGATTGAACATGGATTAAGTTGAGACATCAATTTATCGATTATATATAAATCTGTCTCTTATACACATCTCCGAGCCCACGAGACGGAGCTACATCTC
>URWU01000060.1 GCA_900551585.1 uncultured Alphaproteobacteria bacterium
GAGATGTAGCTCCGTCTCGTGGGCTCGGAGATGTGTATAAGAGACAGGTCTTTGACCACCGGAAAATTCATGCGGATATTTAGAAAGAACAGTTTCATCCAAACCTACTTCGCGTAGAACATTGACAACCCTTTTCCGTTTTTCATCATCGTCCAGCTGCGAAAAATGAATATCCAACCCTTCTCTGACAATCTCTTCAATATTCATACGCGGATTTAAGGCATTATACGGGTCTTGAAAAACTATCTGTACAGATAATCTGTTACTTTTGTTTGCGCTTTTAATATCATGATTATTAAGGAAAATATTTCCTGAATATTTATTCAAACCGACTATTGCCTGCCCTAAAGTTGACTTTCCTGAACCGGATTCTCCGACAACACCCAGTGTCTCTCCGGTCTTGAGTTCTAAAGAAACCCCGTCAACAGCTTTGACATATTCCTCAATCTTACCCCAAAAGTTCTTTTTCAGCGGAAACCAAACCTTTAAATTATCTATTTTTAGCAAAGATTCATGGTTAGCATTATTATTTAATTTCAATGGAGAACGAGAACCAATTAAAGTTTTAGTATAATCACATTCGGGGTGATTAAAAATCTCATCAGTCTTGTTGCATTCTACAATTTTACCGTTTTTCATCACACAAACCCGATCAGCAATCTTACGAATAACCTGCAAATCATGGCTGATGAAAATAATTGCCATACCGAGCTTTTTCTTTAAATCTAACAGTAAATCAATGATTTGCTGCTGAACCGTCACATCAAGCGCCGTTGTCGGCTCATCGGCAATCAGAATATCCGGATTATTCGCAATAGCCATGGCTATCATCACGCGCTGTCTCTGGCCGCCGGAAAGTTCATAAGGATAGGCCTTCATTCTTTTGCGGGCATTTTTAATTCCGGTTAAAATAAGCAGTTTCAATACCTTACGGTTAGCTTCTTGACGTGTCAGACCCTGATGAAGCATAAGGCTTTCAGCAATTTGATCCTCAATCCGATGCAGCGGATTTAATGATGACATCGGCTCCTGAAAAACAAAACCGACCTTAGAGCCGCGGATTTTCCGTAAATTTTCTTCTGAAGCATTAATCAGCTCTTTTCCTTCGAGTTTTATGGAGCTGCCGCTCTTATGAAAAGCCTTAGGATAAGGTAAAAGTCCAAGGATAGACAAAGCTGTAACCGATTTTCCTGAACCGGATTCTCCGACAATACCCAAAACCTCGCCTTTTTCAAGCGTGAAAGAAACCCCGTCAACGGCGGTTACTGCCTCTCCGTCTTTACTGTCAAATCCGACACTCAGATTATTTACTTCCAGCATAGCCATTATTTATTCTTCCTTGAATCAAGCGCATCCCTCACCCCTTCACCGATAAAAATAAGCAAAGTCAACAAGGTAGACAAGACTATGAATATAGTAATTCCAATCCACGGCGCTTGCAGGTTATCTTTTCCCTGCCGGACCAAATCACCGAGCGACGGATATTCATGCGGCAGCCCGAACCCCAGAAAATCCAGAGCTGTCAGCGCAACAATTGCTTCAGCCAGCAAAAACGGCACAAAAGTAATTGTGGCAATAACGGCATTGGGCAGAATATGCTTAAACATAATCCGTAAATCACCGGCTCCCATGGCCGCAGCTGCTTTGACAAACTCCATGTTTCTAACGCGCAAGAACTCAGCCCGGACCAAAGATGTCAAACTAATCCATGAAAAACAAATCAAAATCAGCAGCAGAGTCCAGAAAGTCGGCACAAATATACTCGCCACAATAATCAAAATAAACAATTGCGGCAAAGATTCCCAAATTTCCAGAAACCTTTGAAAAACAATATCAATTTTACCGCCGAAATACCCCTGCACCGCCCCGGCAATAACACCGATAACAGAAGATATTGCCGTAAGAAGAAAAGCAAAAACTACCGACAAACGAAAACCGTAGATAATCCGCACCACAATATCCCGCCCCTCATCATCTGTTCCGAGCCAATGCTCTGCAGACGGCGCTGCCGGTGTCGGCTTGTCCAAATCATAATCCACCGTATTGAAAGAAAAAGGAATAATCGGCATAAGCAGCCAGCCGTTATTTTTGATATTGTTGAGCGTGTAATGATCTTTATAATCCGCCGGCGTCGGGAAATCTCCGCCAAAGGTCAAATCATCATAGGTACGGACAATCGGAAAATACCAGTTGCCGTTATATTTGATAATCAACGGCTTATCATTAGCAATCAGCTCTGCCAAAAGGCTGACAACAAATAAACAAAGAAAAATAATCAGCGAATATTTGGCTCGTTTATTCCGCGAAAAAGCCGCAATACGCCGTTTGGCTATCGGCGACAGGTTCAGATTAAAAATCCCTTTCTTGCGGTTTTCCGGCAAATTTCACTCCCTACTCGGCTTTTTTAGCCGCATTTTCAATCGGAATATTATCATTGACAGCTTTTTGGACCGGAACCTTTACGCCGGTATCAAGGGCCGCCTCGGCCGCCGCCTGCTCCGGTGTTTTTTCAATAGCTTTGGCAACGGGCGCTTTTTCACCGGCTTTCAACTCGATTTTAGCAGGCAATTTTCCGACAGTCGCTTCCGGCATGTCTTGAATCTGCTGTTCCATAACCTTCACTTCTTTAACCTCTGTTTCCGGAATCACATCACTGATTTGCTCTTTGACTTCAGGCTCAGCTTGCTCTGCTGCCGGTTTAGCTTCTGCCGCCTCGTCAACAACGAGAACTTCGGCAACAGTTCCTTTGATTTCCGAAGCCGCAGATTTTTCTGCTTCAGCTTTCTCCGTTGGTTTAGCCTCTTCTTTCTGAACCCCCGGAAGCACGACCTTAGCTTTCAGAACCGCACCCGGCTGAGATTTCTGCCATTCTTCATACCAGCTTGCAAAATTTTTCTGCGCATTAGCCACCAGATTATCATCAATCTTCAAACTATGCAGAGAATTTGCCAAATCTCTGGCAGCATCAACATGCAGATTAAATTCCTTCAGTTCCGGACATTTATCTTTGCGGTACAAATACTGCTTCAAAATGTTCGGTGTCGAACAAATATCATATTCAACTCTGAAATTGTTTTTCAACGGATCTTTAATTGCCATATCAACATATTTTTTGTTTTTCAAATCATGAATAAAGCTTCGGTCGGTTGCCGGGCTCATACCATTAATACCGCTGACGCCCTGAATGACGACCACGCTCTTTTTACCGACCTCGCTGTTTTCCAAACGCGCCATAAACTTCTCCAGCGAGCCGAAGACACAACGCAGCTGCTCGGAATAAGCTTTGCGCTTTTCTTTGTCGCCGATTTTCTTAACCCATGGTAAATCATTTTTGTTTTGCCATTTCTCAATCGGTTTAATCCGGCAGAATTCATCATAAATAAATGTGTTGCCCGGAACATTAAGGTTAACAAAATAAGCCTTGTTGCCGGTATCAGTCTCCACATCTTTAATCAGACGGTCCAAAACATCAAGCGAGTTTTTAACATCAATGTTACGGTAAGAAATACCGACCATCGGAAAAGTCTCAACATCGACAAACGGACGCAGAAGATTATAAGAATAAGAGAAATCGTCAAACAAACCGGTGCTTTCCAGCCACTGAGCCAGAAGAATTTCAATCTTTTGCTCGGCAGACACATTCATACCGTCAAAATCAATCGGCAGTCCGTTCTTTTCTACGCAGCGGTTAACAACCATCTCGTTGTTTTCCTTGCACATTTCAACGCCGCCGGTCTGATAAGCATTAATACCGAATTTGGCCTTTTTGAAAGTATCAAAAATTTTATTTTCACGCAAAAACAGGTATTTGGGCGTCAGATAATTAAATCTCCAAAACTTGTCGACCGAAATATTTTTTTGTGTATATTCAAAAGCATTTTTATTGCTGTTCGCATTGAGCGTCTGGCCCCAGTTATTATTAACATCAGTATCATTAACATAAGCGTGGGGATATAAAATGAAGTTATTTTTGGCATAAAAACCAAGCATAATATCAAGTGTTTTTCGCAGGCTTTCATATTCACTCTGGCTTCTTTGCAAACTGCCGGCCACATCATTGAGGTAGTTATAGGAACCGACCGTCGGCAGGCCGATGAAAATAAAGCGTTTGCCGGGTTTGCCGTTCACGGTCATCACATCTTCTTTGATGACATTAAATTTCAAATTATCTTTTTCGGTATTAAACTGCCCGAAAATGACGGCCGCCATCATAATCATCAAAAACAAAACAAACCAAGCAATTGTTTTTTTTGAAGCAAAAGTCACAAACAAAAAGAACAAAATGCCGATAACAATTGATAAGACAATATGCGAAACATAATTAAGCAGCAGCCCGATATCTTGAGAAATATACGTTGCCGCCAAACTTGCCAGCATGGAGTTTTTATCAAACGCGGCAAACTGATTGAGCATGACAATAACAAACAGCACCACCACGGTTGAAACCAGCAGATTCTGGAAAAATGACGAAAACGAGAGAATATACATAACCAAGACGGATAAAATAAAGATACCCGCCAGAATAGACCAGACTTCCGGTGTTAAAAAAGTCATCGAGTCAAACATTTCATAACTGCCGGCACCGGCAAAGATTAAGAAATCAATGCTGATAAGGCAGCCGATAATCAGCGCCTTTTCAACCCAATCCAAAAGATAAATCGAAAAACTGCGTTTTTTCTTTTTTGGCTTATTTTCCTTAGCTTTCAGATCATTTGCCGTTGTTGCAGCCAGACTCGTTCTGGTGTCATCAATAATAACGTCATGCATGTTTAGTCACCCTCGTTTTATATAACAAATCCACACTTTAGCTATACTTAATCATAACTTTAACAATATTTAAAGAAAAAGCCTCGAGATATATACAATCCCGAGGCTTTTTACTAACTTTAAGATAAAGTTTATTATCTTGAGTAGTATTCGATAACCAGATTCGGTTCCATAACGGCAGCATAAGGAACATCTTCGAATTTAGGAACGAAAGAGTACTTAGCGCTCATTTTTTTGGAATCAACTTCCAAATAACCCGGAAAATCTCTGTTACCGGCTTCCATAGCAGCGATAACAATCGGCAGAGCCTTAGATTTTTCACGAACTTCGATAACGTCGCCTGCTTTAACCATGTAAGAAGGAATATTAACTTTCTTACCGTTAACCAGAATATGGCCGTGGTTTACAAACTGGCGGGCAGCAAAAATAGTCGGAACAAATTTTGCTTTATATACCAAGTTGTCCAAACGGGATTCCAAAATACCGATGAAGTTTTCAGCAGCGTCACCGCTTCTTCTGATAGCTTCTACATAATATTTGTGGAACTGTTTCTCAGAAACGTTACCATAGTAGAATTTCAATTTTTGTTTAGCTGTTAATTGCTCACCGTAGTCGGTCGGTTTTTTACGACGCTGACCGTGCTGGCCCGGAGCATATTCTCTCTTATCCAGAGGAGATTTGGGATTACCCCACAAATTGACGCCGAAACGGCGGTCTAATTTTTTCTTTGCAGAAATGATACTTTTCATTAAAATTTCCTTATTATTTGCTTATTTTACATTATTGTCCCGGTAGTTTTGGTTATCTCTCCAAACGGGGTTTTTTACCCTCATTCCCGGAAGTAACATGATAACTACAACAAAAAACAGATAATTTCAAGTAATATTTTAAAAATCTGCTGGATTTTATCGGCAAATTTGCTAAAATGGCGCCAAACAAAAGATTTTAGGAGTTTCAATGTCTTACGATATACTATTTCAACAGGCTCTCACCGCTCACCAGCAGGGTCGTTTTGACGAAGCAGAAAACCTCTACCGCCAAATTTTGGAAACCGCACCCGAACATCCCGACATTCTCAACCTTTTAGGGCTGATTGCCCAGGCCAAAGGCGTGCACAATCAGGCGATGGAGTTATTTTACCGCGCTATTCAAAAAGCGCCCAAACACGCGCCTTTTTATTTTAATCTGAGTATATCTCTTGCGGCACAAGGCAAAAGTATTGAGGCTCTCGACAATCTGCAAAAAGCCGCAGAATATGACCCCGATGTCAAAGAAGTTTACAACCGCCAGGGCCTCGTTCTCCATGCCTTGCACCGCCTTCCCGAAGCCCAGCAGGCTTTTTTGAAAGCCTTGCAGCTCGACAAAGATTACAGCGAAGCCAAAACCAATCTGGCCATGACTTATTATGAAACCGACCAAGAGAAAGCTTTGAAGTTTTTGGAAGACATCTCCAACCAATATCCTGATGAAGTTTTGAGCCGCTATTTTTTAAGCACGCTTTATTTTGACCGCGGAGAGATTGAAAAGTCCAAAACTTATGCCCTCGCCGCCCAAAGCTTAAATCCCGCTTCGGATGAAGTTGCTTTAATGCTGGGCCTCATTGCCCAAAAAGAAAACAACTTTGCCGAGGCAAAAATGTATTTCACCTCGGCTGTTGAACAAAATCCCCGCAATGTTGCCGCCATGCTCAATCTGGCTAACATGGAAACCAACGAAAACAATTTTGATGCCGCGGAAAAACGCTATAAAAAAGCTCTGGACTTTGAACCGAATAATCTTGATGCCCATATCAATTATGCCAACATGCTTTATCATCAGGGACGCCTGAGCGAGGCCTTGGAAGAATACCGCGCAGCCGTTGTTCTTGATCCGAAGTCGGCTGAAACCAGCAACAATATCGGCGTTATCTTAAAAGACATGAAAGACTATGAAAACGCGCTCGGCCTGTTTTTCAATGCCTACAGCCTCAATCCGGAACGCGAAGAATTTTCTATCAACATTGCCGAAACCCTGACCCTGTTTTATCGCCAGGACAAAGAAAATGCCGGTAAAATTGCCGAGAACTGGCTCAAACATTCGCCGGACAATGTTTTTGCCCGACATGTTGCCGCCGCCTTCAAAGGAGAAAAACTTGAGGATAATAAAATTTTTAGCGAAAAGCTTTTTGACAGTTTTGCTGATAATTATGAGCTGGTTCTTGAGAAGATTGCTTACGGCTTACCAAACCGCCTTAAAGACCTTGCAGGAAATGTTGAAGGCACCATTGTCGATTTGGGCTGTGGTACGGGGCTTATTGGCCAAGCTCTCAAATCTCCTAAAAACCAAATAATCGGTGTTGATATCTCACAAAATATGCTCGATAAAGCCGCAGAAAAAAGCGTTTATAACGAGCTCGTCAAAAGTGATATTCTCGAATATTGCCAAACACAGCTTCCCTCTGTTCAATCTTCTCTGGTAGTTGCCGCTGATGTCTTCGGCTATATCGGTAATCTTGCGCCGCTTTTCGAGGCTTTGAAAGGACGTTTAGTCTGCTTTTCTGTTGAGGTTTTGCCCCAAGACGGCGACTACAGGTTCAACGATGCCGGCCGCTATCAGTACAACCAAAATTATGTTGATAATCTGCTAAAAACCCATGGCTTTACTCAGGTTAATAAGTATGACGTCGTCCTCAGAAAAGAAAACGGCGAAGACGTCAAAGGCCTGCTTTATTTTGCCAAATAACGAAAGAAAATTGATGACTGAAGAATTAATTGACATTTATGATGAAAATATGAATCCGATCGGGACCGCCCCGCGTTCTCAGGTTCACAAAGAAGGCCTGTGGCATAAGGCTTTTCACTGCTGGATTGCCCGCAATAACAAAGTCATTTTTCAGCAGAGAAGTTTTCAAAAAATTGAAAGCCCGGGACTTTTGGGTGTCTCGGCCGCAGGTCATTTAAGCGCCGGAGAAGCACCGAAAGACGGTATCAGAGAGATTGAAGAAGAGCTGGGAATTAAAGTCGATTTTGATAAACTGACCAAACTTTACACCGGAACCCATGCCGGCAGCAAAAACAATTATATAACTGTCTCTTATACACATCTCCGAGCCCACGAGACGGAGCTA